>CACIIZ010000033.1 GCA_902586855.1 uncultured Alphaproteobacteria bacterium
GATACTTTTTCTTGGGCTTCATTTGTAGAAGCACCCAAATGCGGAGTGCATACTACATTTGTAAAGCCAAATAATGGGCTCTGAGTAGGAGGTTCATCAACAAAGACATCAAATGCTGCAGCTGACAGAATACCTTTTCCAATCGCGTCCGCAACTGCTTCTTCATCAACCAAACCACCTCTCGCACAGTTAACAAGAATCGATCCTTTTTTCATGATTGAGATTTCTTTTTCTGACAGAAAGTTACGAGTTTCTTCATTTTTTGGAAGATGAAGAGACACTATGTCTGATTGTGCTAATAGTTGGTTTAATTTCGGTACCTTTGTGACCTTAAGGCTTGTTGCCCTGTCCTCAGACAAAAATGGATCAAAAGCAAGTATCTCCAGCCCCAAAGCTTGCCCAAGGGTGGCAACTACAGAACCAATATTTCCTAATCCAATTATACCTAATTTTTTCCCTGACAATTCCATTCCCACAAATTTCTTCTTCTCCCATTTACCAGAGCGAGTTGAGAAATCAGCCGCAGGAATTTTCCTAGCCGCTGAAAATATCATGGCAATAGTGTGTTCTGCAGTCGTGATTGCATTGCCAAAAGGAGTATTCATGACCACAATTCCTTTTGCAGAAGCAGCCTCTAAATCTATATTATCAATACCTGTTCCTGCTCTTCCAATCACTTTTAATTTGGAAGCACTGTCTATTACTGCCTTGTCCAGAATGGTAGCCGATCTAATGGCCAATCCGTCAAATTTCCCAATTTCTTTAACTAGCCTATCACGGTCTTGGCCAATTTCTGGTTGAATAAATGCCTCTATTCCATTATTTCGAAAGATCCTGACAGCGTGATGCGATAGACTATCTGATATTAATACCTTGTAACTCAACAGACAATTCCTTTCCTAGCTCTCTAAGTTCTTTTCTTTTAAATGCTGGAAAGCCCAATCCAACCATGGCAGTAGACATTTTAAGTCTTCTAACTCAACGGTGGGTCCACACCATATCCTTAATCCTGGAGGACCATCTCTGTGGCCCTTTATATCAAATGCTGCCTCATGTTTCTCCAGTAAAGAAGTCATCTGATCTATAAATATCCATTTCTCCGAATCAGTAAGTTTTAGAAATTGCTTATCCACGATCTGCAAACAAACCGAAGAGTTAGATTGAATATTTTCTCTCTTTACCAAATTTGTTACCCAGTTCCTTTTCTGATACCAATCAGAAATGATTTGGAAGTTCTTTGATGTCCGATCACAAGTTGCTTTCCATCCACCTAATCCTTTGATCCAAGATAGAGAGTCAAGAGCATCCACCACGCAAAGCATTGATGGAGTATTGATTGTTTTACCCTCAAAAAGGCCTCGATTTAATCCTCCGTTTGTGCCAATCCTAAATACCTTTGGTATGGGTCTATCAGGAACAAAATTCTCTAGTCGATTGATGGCTTTAGGACTAAGTATCAGAACTCCATGACCACCTTCCCCACCCATTGCTTTTTGCCAAGAGAATGTTGTAACATCTAATTTTTCCCAGTCCAGTTCTTGAGCAAAAACAGCAGAGGTCGCATCACAAAAAGTTATGCCCATTCTGTCCTTGCCAATCCAATTAGCGTTTGGGACACGAACACCAGATGTTGTCCCGTTCCAGACAAAACAAATATCAGATCTCTCACGTATGCCACTGAGGTCAGATATCTCACCATACCTTGCAGAGAGAATTCTAATATCAGTCAAAGCCAGCTGTTCTTTGATATCATATGCCCACCCGGAACTAAAGCTCTCCCAAACTAAAGCATCTACAGGCAAGGGACCCAACATGGACCACAGAGCCGCTTCAAATGCCCCAGTATTTGAACCCGGAGTGATGGCTACGCAGTAATCGTTTGGTAAATCCAAAGTTTCTTTTGTAAGTTCAATGATATTTTCCAACTGTTCTTTGCACTTAGCAGACCTATGGGAACGTCCCAATAACGAGTTACTATAGAGACTGTTCACATCCCAGCCTGGTCTCTTTACGCATGGACCGCTAGAAAAGTGAGGCCTTGATGGCAATTTTTCAGGTTTATTAAACAAGCATTCCTTTCAGAAATTGTTTTGCTAATCTTGCATTTTTCTATAGATCAGAATTTAAGTGACCAAACATCAAAGGCCTAGCAGAACCAGCATTATAATTCCACAATTATGTAACACAATATGAAAATTTTTACACAAACTCTTGGAACTCAATCCCAAAATTTTTCCTCTTGGTTCCTTCTATCAGTCCTTGGTATAATCTGGGGTAGTTCTTTTTTAGCGGTCGAAATCGCACTTATTTCTTTTGAGCCTATACATGTTTCTTCACTAAGAATAATGATTGGGTCATTCACATTATTACTTTTCTCCGCCTACTTAAGGAAAACTCTCTTGCACAAACAGACCTGCAAAGGATATTGGATGGCATGCGTTAGTGTCGGACTGTTGTCAAATGCCTTTCCTTTCTCACTGCTAGCGATCGCCCAAGAACATCTTACTTCAATATTTGTGGGATTGTGTATGGCCACAATCCCAGTAATTATCCTACTTCTGACCCATCTCTTATCAAAAAATGAGAGGATCAACAGCCGGAAAGTGTTTGGGATATTACTGAGTGTTTGTGGAACTTCTATTCTAATTTTATCAAAAGATGGAATGATGCAAATCCCCTTCTCTTCAGATCAAAATATTTTTGTTTGGCTATGCGTGTTAGCACCCCTTTGTTACGCTTGTGGTGCCGTAATTATTCGGGAGTCACAACCGCTTGATTATCTTATATTTTCAACCCATTCTTTGTGTATAGCCAGCTTAATTTGTTTACCATTATTGTTTTTCTTTGGGAATTTTCCTCCCGAATTTGATTATAAATCAGTACTAGCAATTCTGTATCTTGGCATATTTCCAACGGGTATCGCTACCATAATCCTTGTTACAATTATAAGAACAAAAGGTTCAATTTTTCTAAGCTTGGTGAATTTCAAAGTACCTATATGGTCGACAATCTTTGGGTTCCTTTTCCTGAAAGAAGTTCTTCCAAATAATTTTTTCCCATCCATAATACTTATTTTAACGGGTGTTCTAATTTGTCAATTTAAGCAACAGCAATAAACTTGATAGTCTAATCGAATTACACCAATTCGATTTACTAACCTCCAATTTTAGAACTTATTTCCCTGATAATATTTGACATCAATACCTTATCATCATGTTGTATCATGATCCTAACCACAGGTTCAGTGCCAGATTTTCTAACTATTAAATCACCTAGATCACCCAATCTTGTCCTACATTTTGTGATAAGATCTTTCACCTCTTGGTTTTCAAGTGGATCATGGTCCGGCTCATAAGTTACATTAACCAGTTCTTGGGGAACTGGCTGGAAAACTTTTAGAAGACTACTTGCCTTAACTCCAGCACCCTGGAGGATTGAGAGGAAATGCAAAGACGCCAATATACCATCACCCGTAGTGGCATGATCGGTCAAAATTATATGCCCTGACTTTTCACCACCAATATTAAATCCATTCTGACGCATAGCTTCAACGACATGCCGATCCCCTACTGAAGTTTTGTGTAGCTCTATACCTTGACTCTTTAAATACCTGCTTAAACCAAGGTTTGACATTACAGTAGAAACAATTGTTCCTTTCGCTATGTTCTTTTGCTCTTTCAGATGAGTAGCCAAAACTGCAATCAATTGATCGCCATCAATTTCCTCTCCTTTTTCATCCAGTAAAATCACTCGATCACCATCGCCATCCAAGCAAATACCTAAATCAGCTTCATGTCTTCTTACAAGCTCCCCAGCCATTTTTGTATCCGTCGAACCACAGTTCAAGTTAATATTGTAACCATTAGGCTCTACCCCAAATGGTATCACCTTAGCTCCCAATTCCCAAAGGATTTGAGGTGCACATTTGTATGCAGCTCCATTTGCACAATCAATAACCACTTTTAGTCCATTCAATCTCAATTTTCTTGGCAAACTTGTTTTTACAAATTCAATATAGCGGCCTAAAACCTCATCTATACGTTTAACTCTTCCTATCAAATCCGAACCATTTGGGTTAAATTCTTTAGACAAAAAATCTTCAATCTCATTTTCAACATCCTCTGATAATTTGAAACCGTCATATCCAAAAAACTTAATTCCATTATCTGTATAATGATTGTGAGAGGCAGTAATCATTACTCCCAATTCGGCCCTCATGGACCTTGTCAACATCCCTACAGCTGGAGTTGGTATTGGCCCCAGAAGAAACACATCCATCCCAATCGATGTAAACCCAGAAGTTAGTGCTGTCTCCAGCATATAACCAGATCTTCTTGTATCTTTCCCTATGATTATTCTATTTGATCTCCCAGAAAGACCCTTTGAGGACAAGTACCTTCCACAGGCAGTCCCAATCTTCTGTGCAAAACTAGCGCTGATTAATGGAGAGTTAACCTTTCCCCTTATACCATCTGTCCCAAATATTTTTTTAACCATCTTTTGTACCATGAACTTGATCTAATTAGTCTTCCACAATGCATGTAGCATTTTTACAACCTGTTTAGTTTCATTTACATCATGAACTCTAATAACTTGCACACCCTGCTTTACTAGTTCACCAGCCACTAAGACCGATCCCATCAACCGGTCTGCTGGTTTTACCTCACCTGTTATTGTACCAAGAAATTTCTTTCTTGAAACCCCGACCAAAATGGGACACCCCAACGTATGAAATAAACTAATATTAGACAAAATAGCAAGATTTTGTTCCTGTGTTTTGCCAAAACCAATCCCAGGATCTATGATTATCTTTGATCTAGCTATTCCGCGCGACACCGAATAATCAATGCGTTCCTTTAAATAATCAAAAATATCTAGTAAAAAGTACTTTCCTTCAATTTTTCTATGCAAATCTTTTCCTGAACCACCACTATGCATCAGGGATACGTGGGCATCAAATTGCTTTACAACCTCAATGGTCCCACGATCAAAATTAAGGGCAGAAACATCGTTTACCATTTTGGCTCCAAGGGCTAAAGCACTTTCTGCTACTGCAGCTTTTCGAGTATCTATAGATATTGGCAAATCTGGAAAATTTGTCCTAATGAATTGTAGAGCTTCTCTAATTCGGATTTTCTCCTCTTCGGGAGCCACTGTCGTAAAGCCAGGTCTAGTAGACTCCCCGCCGATGTCGATTATATCCATACCGCCTTCGACCATTGAACTAATGTGCTCCGCTAGTCCATTATTATTGGTGACTTGGCTTTCACTTGAAAAACTATCTGGAGACAAATTCAATACACCCATAACCAACGGAGGATTATTTTTATGATCTAAAGGATTAGCACCTATCACTGATAGCCGAGATTTTACCTCAATTGGAGCATCTGTTACATTTATTACAGTAGAAATCTTACCTCTTTCAAAAACCTTGAGGGTATTGAACCACATAGGTGTTAACCCAAAGAATATTGCATCTCGCGGGTGGGTTTTTTCAGTACTAAAAATGGGTCGGAAATATCTAGACAACTCTACCATGCCAGTTTGCTTGGATATCTCTTATCATAGCAGGTAATCTTGAAAACTTAGAAAAATAATAATCAGGGTTAAGATCTTTTACACTGATTGTTCTGTACCCCTCAGTGAATAATACAAACTTAGCTTTTGAGTTATAAGCAGTTTTAAGGTCTGTGAGACTATCTCCCACATAGATTAATCTATCTGAGCTAAAATTTTTTGTAGCGAACCTTACCATCCTCGGATCAGGTTTTAAAACGTCTATCGAGTCACCAAATGCAAACCCAGAAAAGTATTTCAGAAGATCAAATTTTTCAAGGATAACCTTGGCAGGTGCCTCATGCTTTTGAGTACAAAGAGCCAAATATTGGTACTCATCATTGAGTTCCTGAAGAGTTTCAATAACTCCTGGATACGCCCTAGTTTCATATAGTGGATCCTGATAATAAAATTCCTTGAATTTATTCACATATTTCTCTAAAGAATTTACAATTTTCTGATTTGAGAATTCTAACAATTTCTGTACCTGCTTTGGAATCCCTCCACCAATAAAAGTGCTATAAGTTTCCACCGAGACTGGGGGTAACCCAAATTCTAACAACAATTTATTCCCAGCCCTGGTCAATGCTGGAGCAGTATGAATAAGCGTACCATCTAAATCAAATATGATGCAAATTTTTTCTCCCACCTGCTCAACCTTTCTTACGAACAAGTCTTATACCAAGCCTTCCGTCTATTCTGTCCAATTTTTCTATCTGGATATCTATAATTTTAACCTGGTGATATGCCAAACAATAATCAGAAATATTATCGGCTAGAGTTTCAAGCAAATTTAACCTTTCGCCAGCAATAGACTTCTTTATTGCTTCTATAATTATTTCATAGGAAACTACATTTTCGAGTTTATCTAACTTTTTAACATTTCCATAATCAAGAGTTAAAACAATGTTAAACTTTAGCCTTTGTTTGCAACCATGTTCAGGTTCAAAAACTCCAATTTCAGTTAGACATACATAATCCTTCAAATAAATCTGTTCCAAACTTTGTCCCCAATTTTATAACGTTTTATTATAGAATCTTGTATGTAGGAATTGTACCTGCTACCGTTATTCATGTTCTCATAGATCATCGAACAATTTTATAGAAGACATGCTGGCCAATTTCGCTAGTCTTAGTGAATTTTTTTGCCCAACTGGGGCTTACGATTTTAGCATGATAAAAAGTGGCACCATCAGTTAAAACACGGGCAGATGGTTCAAGTAAAAGCCGGGATAGTTTCAAGATTCTCTTATATATATCTTTTTCAATAATAATCTCTAATTTTCCATCACAATTATAGGAGAACTGGCATGCATTTCGTCGGGTGGATCCCTCTGAAATAACTTTACAAACACTATTGGGAAAGTTCTCAGAAAGAACTCTATTAATGATTACTTCTCCGACGGCATACTGGCCTATTAAGGACTCGCCTCTTGCCTCAAAGTAAATTGCTTCTGCCAAACATCTAAGTTCAGAAGTTACTTTTGGCATTGGAAGCCTATCAAGTACTTTGAAAGAAAACTTTTTATCATCGTATTGTGAAAATCCAGAAAAATTGATTAAATCCTGAATATTCAATAAAGACAAAGTCTTTTGATCAATTACCAAAGCATCAGAAATAACCGAAGCCGCATCAGGCATGTCTTCCAACATTTTCTTTTTACTTACCTCTTCCGAAAAAACCGGCAAAATAAGTCCCGTGATTATTATAAAAATGCAAAAGCATGACTGTATCTTTTTCAACATGACAGGTAGTTTTATAAATTTAGTTTCTGTTCTCTTACCAAAAGCTCATAATACCCAAGACAAAATCATGCAAGAAAAATGTGGTCAATTTCTTCACCCTAAAAGTTTCCTATTCTATAAACCAAGTGGACGAACAGAACCAAGTTTGGCCATGGGAACTCGATATGGCGAACAAGAAACAAAGTCTAGCCCTATTTTATTACAAAAATCTATTGAATTAGGGTCACCTCCATGTTCACCACAAATACCTAATTCTATGTTTGGATTTGATTTTCTACTTCTCTCTGAAGCGATCCTTAGAAGCTCCCCCACCCCATCAATATCAAGAGACCTAAATGGGTCTTCAGCATATATTTTCTGCTCTATATAATCTCTCATAAATGTGCCGGAGTCATCTCTACTGAGACCGTAAGTCATCTGAGTAAGATCATTAGTTCCAAAACTCAAAAAAGAACTTGCAGCCGCTAACTCTCCTGATTTTAATGCTGCCCTTGGAGTTTCAACCATCACCCCTAATTTATATTTGACTATTTGGCCTTGCTGCATGGAGACAGCGTGAACTACTTCATCAATCATGTCTCTAACGATATACACCTCCTCGACGCATGATACCATTGGAAGCATTATTTCTGGAGCAAAATTGATCTGTTCTGAACCATAGATTGTCTTGCTAGCATTTAGGATTGCTTTAATCTGCATCTGGTAGAGTTTTGGGAAAAGGATACCTAACCTTACACCTCTCTTACCCAGCATTGGATTGATTTCAGACATTTGCTTTGAACGTTCAGAGACTTGTATGAGTTTAGTGTCGAGCTCATTAGCCAAATTTTCTAATTCACCCAAACTGTTGGGTAGGAATTCATGGAGGGGGAGATCAAATAGACGTATAGTAACGGGTAACCCCGTCATTATTTTGAATATTTCCTCAAACTTTCCCTGCTGAATTGAAAGTAATGCATTTATCGCTTCTTCTACGTCTTCTACATTAGATGCTAGAATCATTTTCTGCATGTGAAGAAGTGTTTTGCTTTCGAAAAACATATGTTCTGTCCGACATAGTCCTATTCCATCCACATTAAATTCCTTAGCTAAGGTGGCTTCTTGTGGTGTGTCAGCATTTGCTTTAATACTTATTCGGCCGAGTTCATCAGCCCAACTCATAATCTGGTAAAAATCTTTTGAAAAGTTCGGTTGAACCATTTTTGCCTGGCCTAACAACACTCTACCGTTGGATCCATCTATTGTGATGAAATCACCAGTTTTCAAAGCTAAGCCTTCCTTGGTTGTTAATGCCTTGAGGCTATTATCCATTGTTAAGTCACTCACTCCAACCACACAGGGCTTTCCCAAACCTCGCGCCACGACTGCTGCATGGCTGGACATGCCACCCCTTAAAGTCAAAACTCCGGAAGAAACATGCATGCCTCTGATATCTTCTGAGCTCGTTTCACTTCTGACCAAAACAACAGTTGCACCCTTTGATTTCATTTGGATGGCCTCTTCTGCTCTGAATGCTATCATGCCTGAAACTGCACCAGGGCTAGCTGGTAATCCCAAACCAATTACTTTGACATCAAAATCTTTATGAATTTGTGCATGCAATGTGTCTATGAGTACTTCAGGATCTGTTCTCAAAACAGCCGTTTCTTTTGAAATAAGCTTTTTTCGGACGGCTTGAGTGTTTAATCGCATTAAAGCTGACGGCTGAAGTTCCACATCTTTTGCGTCAATTACAAAGAATTCTTCACCTTTAATCAAAAATGAAAAGTTTAACTTTTTTCCAAACGCTTGATATGCTCTTTGCTCCAGTTCATTAATCCTAATAATCGACACATCTGAGAGAATTGAAATTGGTTCTCCAGACATAATCTCTTCTCCAGTAACGGATTTTTCAAAGTGATCTTTCAGAACCATTCCAGAATTCATTTCCCCTAATCTTGTGGGAAAGAACCGACCACTGATACGCTCTTCACCAGTATTTTCATTGATTGACTCAATATTTAATAAACCAAATTGTGTTTCTGGATTTGCAAATATCATCTTCTGTAATATCAATCCCATGGAATCACCAGGATCTGCCCCCAGAGATGCTCTCAGTACTTTTGAAGTGGGGCTATCCCACTTTTTAACAAAAGCTTTAAGGGCATGGTGAATTTGTATTTTCTGGTCCTGGGGAAATTCAAAACCAAGATATCTACTATAATATTCTTCAAACTCATTGATTAAATCATCAATAACACTGATGGGTAAATCTCTAGCCGATTTTGCATTCTCTTTAGTTAATGCAAGATGCAATTTCTCATCAAATAATTCAGGTTCTAAGTCAAGTACCTTCACAGCAAAATTTCTAACATGTTCTAAATAAATAAATTTCCCCGTATTCTTCCCCACCTGTTCCTGGATTGTATCTGATTTTTCTCTGTTTAATCCCAAATAAAGCATGGCTTCAGGACCTCGCCAGTCTCTAAACCTAGGACTCGCTCTTAGACACAGAGGGCTACAGTTTAGAAATTCTGTTGGGAATTCGGGTGTTGGATCACCATCTATCATTGCTCTTACAAGGTCAGAAGAAATTACATAACCAGAAACCACAGGGAACCCCAATTTAAAAAGATCTGACAGAGTACTCGCCCTTAAACCAAACTTCTCTTGACTGATGTCGAGATCAGATGAAATGGGAATCACATTATTAATATTACTTATCATCACAAAAAGTTTTGCCTTTTATGAAAAAACTTAATCACAGTACCCTTAGTTCTGAAAAATTGGCGACAGAATGCATAATTTTTCTTACTTTATTGCACAAATAAAGCCTGTTTTCTTTTTCTTCTGGAGTTAGAGAATTGATAGTGACATTTTCAAAAAATGCTTCTACCACTTCATTTAAATCTGCAAGAGCTCCAAACGAACCAACATAATCTCTCTCTGCTAGTGACGCTTTAACTGAGTGTTCTACCGCAACTAATTTGTCCATGAGATTGTTTTCTTCGGAAGAATTAAATAATTCAGTAGAAGGCTCACTCTCAAATTTTCTCTTTGCCTTATTTTCCTCAGAATGAAGAATATTGTTAGGTCGTCTGTAGGCGTCAATCAATTTATGAAAAAGTTCTGTTTTCCTGAATTTCTCCAGTTGTTCAATTTGGACAAAAGCTGCATACGGATTTTCAAAAGTGCTCAAATTCAAGCAAGCTTGCAATGTGTCATGTGAATATCCCTTCTCAATCAAATGAATTCTAAGTCTCTCAGCAATAAATTGGCAAAGATCCTGAGCGATTTCAGGTTTCAAATCATTCTCAATGAGGTCTGTTAATTTTATGCTCAACCTTTTTTCCAGCAGGATCCTGATTAAACCAATAGCGCTTCTTCTAAGGGCAAACGGATCTTTCGAGCCAGATGGTTTTTCATTTATGGCCCAAAAGCTTGTTAAAGTAAAAACTCGATCAGCGATACCAACAACGATAGAGACCATTTCTTCGGGGACTTGATCATTCTGGGTCAATGGCTTGTAGTGATCTGAAACTGCATTGTAGATAGCCTCATCTTCACCTTCCATTTTACAGTAGATTCTGCCCACTACACCCTGCAGCTCTGGAAACTCCCTCACCACATTTGTTGTTAGATCAGTCTTACATAAGTTAACAGCCTGGTCACAAACTTTTGCATTTACGGATAACAATTTGGCCACTCTGCCAGAAATCTTTCTTATTTCTTGGACTCTATGGGCCTGGCTACCAATTCTATGGTGAAAAGTCACAAACTCTAATCTCTGATTTAAATATTCAAACTTCTTGTTTTTAATATCAATGAGATCCTTATTAAAAAAGAATTTGGCATCCCTTAATCTAGACCTTAAAACCCTTGAATTTCCCTCAAGCACACTCTTTCCCCCATCTCGGGCCTCAAGGTTTGCCACTACTACAAACTTGCAAAGTAGTCCAGTATCTGCACTTATTACTGAAAAAAACTTCTGATGCTCCCGCATAGATACTTGGAGAATCTCTCTTGGTAAGGTAAGAAATTCCTCATCTATATCTCCCATCAAGATTACTGGCCACTCCACGAGACCTGCTACTTCATCAAGTAGAGAGTCGTCTCTGATCAACTCTGCCTCTTGCTCTTCAGCTAATCTTTTGGCAGATGCCCAGATTAAGTTTTTTCTCTCTGTATAATCTAAAATTACCCTTCGATCTCTGAGACATTTCATATATTCTTTAGCCCCTAAAGGATAAAACTTTTCTGGAGACATAATTTGATGACCATAGGTATAACTAGAGGAAATTATACCATTCAATTCTAAGTCTATTGATCTGGGATCTTTGCCCTCGTGATACAACATACACATTATTGACTTTAGTGGTCTAACCCACCTAAAACTATACTCCCCCCACTTCATTGATTTTTGCCATGGAAAGCTATGCGCCACTTTAACCGCAATCTTCTTAATTAATTTCTCAGACGAGTATCCAGGATGCTTCAAGTCATAAAAATGAAACTCCCCCTTTTTTACTTTCTTTGTATATAGCTCCGACTCTGCAACACCAACAGAGTTAGCAAAACCAGATATTGCTTCAGGTGGCGCCCCAACTCTAGGTCCTCTCCTTTCCTCAGAGAATGAATTAGAAGATTGAGCCAGCCCCCAAATAATTATTACTAATCGTCTTGGTGTGGAATAGGTTGCTACACTCTCAAAAGACAATCTTTCTTCACTAAGTTCTGACGAAAATGATGTCTTTAAATGCTCTGCGGCAGGCTCTTGCATGCGTGCAGGTATTTCTTCAGAGTAGAACTCCAATAATAGATCAGACATGATTTAATCCAAATATTTTTTGTTAAGCTGTCGCCATTCATAACCTCGACCATCAGGATATATTACCACTAATCTGTCAATTCCTTCTACCTCATTTTCTTTGGCTAAGTAAGCTCTTGCACTCCCATCATCTATTGCATTTTGTAAGTCCTTTGAATTGAAGCAACTGAACCAAAAAGGCGCATTGAGCGGCTGAGGATTTTCGGCAGGTGCTAAAGCTCGAAAAGCCGATGTTTGGACCTTGAAGCAGCTCCTCATTTTCAATGCTGAAGTATCTGCTCTAATTCCTTGATAGTTCCAAACCTTAATCCTTTTGTCACTCACTAATATGTTCTCCACTCCAGAAACCTCCTGATAATAAGCATAGGTTTGAAAATAATAGAATAAAATACCAAAAAATATCGAAAACCCTAAAATGACCGTAACAGTTATTTTTCCATTCATCTTCAAGTTCTTCGCTGGCCTTGCTCAGATTCTAAAAAGGCCTCCGCGCACATTTTTGCTAGATCTCTGACCCTAGCAATGAAATTTTGTCTCTCCGTTGGGGATATCACTCCTCTAGCATCGAGCAAATTAAAAACGTGGCTTGCCTTTATGCAATAATCGTAAGCTGGCTGTACCATAATAATAGATTCACATAGATGCTTATCCATTTTCTTCTCAGCCAAAATCCGCTTGCACTCTTTTTCATAGTCGTGAAAATGTTCTGATAACATGTCTGGATTGGCTACATCAAAATTCCATCTACTGTATTGACGTTCTGCTTGTCTAAAAATATCTCCATAACTAAGTGGTTTTAGAGAAGCAGGATCGTTGAAAGGTAAATCCATTACACTATCTATACCTAAAACAAACATCGCTATTCTCTCGAGTCCATAGGTTATTTCACCAGAAACCGGGTTGCAATCTATCCCTCCGACTTGCTGGAAATAGGTGAATTGGCTTACCTCCATCCCATCGCACCAAACCTCCCAACCTAAACCCCAGGCACCTAACGTTGGACTTTCCCAATCATCTTCTACAAATCTTATGTCATGCAGGGTTCTGTCTATCCCGATTTTGTCAAGGCTATTGATATATAATTCCTGAATGTTACTTGGAGAAGGTTTGAGTATAACTTGATATTGATAAAAATGCTGCAATCTATTTGGGTTTTCTCCATAACGACCGTCAGTTGGTCGCCTTGATGGTTGAACGTAAGCAGCGTTCCAATGATCTGTTCCCAGGGCTCTCAGAGTGGTTGCTGGATGGAAAGTTCCCGCCCCAACCTCCAAATCGTAAGGTTGCAATATAACACACCCACAAGCCGACCAGTATTCATGCAACTTTAATATTATTTCCTGAAACGACCTAGGCATGAAGGGTATTTTCCTGAAATGAAAACCAGATTAACTTACAACGGAAGGTTTTTAAGAACAACACAATGTTAGAAAATAAGTTACATAAAACACCAAATTCAGTTTGAAACTAAACTTTCAGTTAGAGTTAGAATCTAGGAAAGATCGACGGAAGTCAACATCAGTCTGCGCTTCGCCCAAAAATGTAGTAGTAACCATAGTGGTGCCAGGCTTATTGACACCTCGCGTACACATGCAGTGGTGTTCAGCTTCTATCAAGACAGCAACTCCTCTGGGCCTTAAAACAGCATCTATAGTCAACCCAATCTCTCTTGTCAGTCTCTCTTGAATCTGCAAGCGTTTTGCATATAACTCCACCACCCTTGCCAATTTTGATATCCCAACCACCAAACCGTTTGGTAAATATGCCACACTTGCTTTCCCAATAATTGGAGCAAGATGATGTTCACAATAACTCTCCAACCTTATAGATTTTAATACGACCCAATCCTGATAGCCTTCAACCTCTTTGAACGTCTTTGCCAAAATTTTTCCTGGATCCTCGTTGTAACCCATAAACCATTCGTCATATGCCTTGAGGACCCTTTTTGGAGTCTCCAGCAAACCATCGCGATTCGGATTATCTCCCGCCCATTTTAATAAAGTCCTAACCGCCTCTAATGCCTCCTGTTCAGAGGGCTTCTCCACATCTCGGCTATCACTACCAAGAGCCTTTATAGAAAAATCATGAACTCCCATTATTACCCTCCTTACAGGCATATATTAGACTTTTATAGTTACGAAGAACTAAAGTCACTAACTTACTCTACGTAACATATGAAATTTTCCGTAAACGATTTGCACACAGCGGAAGGCCTTATAAAACACAAACTCAAAAGGTGCAACTAAAGTTGCAATTAATTCAAATAAAGCGTGACACAGAATCCAATATTTTGGAATTTTAGAAAGTAGAACACAATTGAGATAACCGAAATCCACCAAAGTGGTGACTAGATTGATTAAAAGGATAGCTAACTCTTCGACACGCGTAATGCCTTTCTCATTTTAACCAAAAACCTTTTTAGTCCCCAAAAAAATTAAATTGGTTATTAAACGTTTCTTTGATACTACTTCAATCAGAATCTGACCAACTAAAAACTGTAACAATAGCTATTTATGCTTGTAAGGATCCATGACGAAAAGATCTCAAACGATTACCATAAGAAAACCTGACGACTGGCACTTGCACCTAAGGACCGGGAACATACTTAAGCAAGTCTTAAAATACTCCAGCTCCAGTTTTGGAAGAGCAATAGTTATGCCTAATTTAGTGCCACCGATTGTAACAACTAAACAAGCGGAACGATACTATCATGAAATACTGGAGTTAATACCCAAGGAGCATGATTTCAAACCTTTAATGACGGTTTTTCTGACTGAAAACACTGACATCAAGGATATTAAGAAAGGATTTAATTTGGGAATTATTAGTGCTGTTAAACTCTATCCAGCAGGTGCTACTACAAATTCTTCAAATGGAGTTAAAGATATCTCCCGTATTTATAAATTATTAGAAAAAATTGCTCTATTGGGAGTACCATTACTTATTCATGGTGAGTCCACAGATCCTCAAATAGATGTTTTTGATAGAGAAGCAGTTTTTATAGAAAAATCATTAATACCCCTAAGGGAAAAGGTTCCTGGCTTGCAAATAGTTTTGGAGCATATTACTACAAAAGAAAGTGTGGATTACATAATTGAGAGTGATACGAGCCTTGCAGCCACAATTACACCCCATCACTTAGTACTTAATCGAAATAGCATGTTCATCGAGGGAATTAGACCGCATCATTATTGCTTGCCACTAGCAAAACGGGAATCTCACAGACAGGCTATTGTTGATGCAGCTATTTCAGGTGACTCAAGGTTTTTTCTTGGGACAGACTCTGCTCCACATTTTGACCATCTGAAAGAAAACTCCTGTGGGTGTGCAGGAATATTTTCTGCCCCAAATGCTTTAAACTGCTTACTGCACGTGTTTGAGCAAGCCAAGGCTTTAGATAAATTTGAAAAATTTGTGTCTTTGAATGGGGCAAAATATTATGGTTTTGATGCCAATAACTCATTCACTAAATTTTCAAAGATGGAGAATCCTCAAGAAAAAATTCACAAGATCTCGGTTGGTCGAAATACATTAACTGTCTTTGACCCTGGTTTCTCATTATATTGGCGCCAAGTGCTTTGAAGGAATAGTGAAAATAGGTGACTCATTTTGAAAAATAACACTCTTAAAGAAAGGGAAGCCCAGGCAATGATAACAGCAAGAACCCTTATGGAAATCGATGCCATACATTTTAATTCTCAAAAACCATTCACTTTGACGTCCGGCATACAAAGTCCAGTTTATATTGATTGCAGAAAAGTTATTTCTTATCCGGAAGCCAGGCGGGTTTTGATGAATTATTGTTCTGAGATAATACTTGAAGATATTGGATTGGATAAAGTAGACAGCCTTGTGGGAGGAGAAACTGCTGGAATACCATTTGCGGCTTTCTTGGCAGAAAAACTGGATTTGCCAATGCATTATGTACGTAAGAAACCAAAAGGATTCGGTAGGGATGCCCAAATTGAAGGTGAAAGCATTTGTGGGAAAAAGGTAATTCTTATTGAAGATCTGACCACTGACGGGGGTAGTAAAATTAAATTCTGTAATGCCCTCAGGGATGCTGGAGCTGTAATTGCCAACACAGTCGTAATCTTTTACTACAGTATATTTCCCAATGTCCCTGAAAAATTAGCCCAATCTGGGCTTAAATTACACTATCTGGCTTCATGGTGGGACGTCTTAAAATTTTGCAGGGCTGAAGATACCAAGTGGAATAACAAGATATTAGATGAAATAGAACAGTTTTTAAGTGAACCGACTGAATGGGCAAGAAAGCGAATTTAAACCGAGGTCACTTGAAAAATTAGAAAACGCTCATAAAATAACGAACAGATTAACTAAAGCGGAAATTCCTTCGGTAAAGCGCAAATGGGATTGAGCATATCGTCATGACATGGATTCCAAAACCAGAATTATAAATCAAAGATATGAAATAATTTAGGAAATGAGCCGGTGGAGCTTTGTATAAGCCTTTAGATAGATTAAATCGATTTAAAATGGAGATGCATAATGAGCAAAAAACCACGTCCAGAATGCGAGAAACCAAAACTTGGAACAATGGCCTATAAAGTAACTCAGGAAGGAGCTACAGAAATCCCCTTTTCTCATCCTGGATTCGACAAAAATGCCAAATATTTTGCCTGTGTTTGTTGCGATCAAATTTTGTTTAGCAGTTCAACGAAATATGAAAGTGGTTCAGGCTGGCCAAGTTTTTTTGCCCCAATTTCTTCTACTGTCATCTTAGAAAGGGAAGATTTCGATCATGGCATGACCAGAACTGAAGTTTCCTGCAGTAAATGTAAGGGACATCTGGGACACGTTTTCAATGATGGTCCAAAGCCTACAGGATTAAGATATTGTATAAATGGGGTAGCATTAACAGCAAAAGTTTCAATTTAGCAAAAATTGAGAAGACTTAGTATTAATTTAAAGTTCGTGCAGAGAAATTACCAATGTTTCCAAATATTTGCTGCAAGGTAGTTAATTTCCTGCCCCCTGAAACAACTTTATTTGAGCTTATATCAATAATCCTAGAGTCCTTCAGCGTATACTGTTCGATATTGATCAAGGTTCCACTTTTATCAAAGCTAAGGAGAATCACATCTCTTGAAACCACCCTTGGTTTCAAAAAAGCTAGCTTCTGCGTTTCTTGACTAAAGAAAATCCAAATGTTTTTATTTTTACCTTGAAAAAATGGGGGATCACCTAGTAACCTTTTGACTTGCGATTTGTGTGTTTTTCCCTTTTGTAATTTATCTAAGAGATCTTCGCCCGGATTAAAACCATTAAATTCTGTTATCTTGCTACAACTAATACACAATAGAAATGAAACTAGTAATATCGACTTTGCTTTACTCCTTGATATTGGAAGAAACATGAGGAAAAATTTCATTGCCTTTGAGGTATCAATCAATCATTTTCATGTTAACCTACCCTCACCAAATATTCAATCAGAAGGTTTTCAATTGGGAGCAATTTGATGAAAAGAAAGTCAACCATAAAAAATTCTGAAAAGAAACAGTTGCCAAGATGGGTAGAGCCACCCTTTTCAAGGTTCATAAAAGTCGCTGACCTACAGTCTAAGCATGAGCATACGTTCAATATAAGCTTGGATAAAGAAGAGAAATGCAATTTAAAAAAATTCCTTGATGTTAATGATATTTGCTCCTTTACCTGCTCTCTTAAGCTTAAAAAGTGTGGGGAAAGCTGGCAGCTATTTGGCAAAATTAACTTGGTGGTTATACAGCTTTGTATAATTACTCTAGAAAAGGTGCGTTCTAAGCTCCGAATACCAATAAAGAGGTTTTTTTTTCCAGAGGATATGCCTACACAACCTGAGTCTTCTCAACTCAATCTAGATCTAGTCGATGCCGATCCCCTGACCGAGGTCTTGGATTTAGGAGACATTATTTCAGAAGAAATAATTCTCTTGCTGCCCAAATATCCACGAAAGAAAGGAGTAAAGCTCAATAACCTTGCTCCGCCTGCCAATCAAGATGTAAACCCAAATCCATTCCAGGAATTGAAGAATCTAAAGATTAAACTAGAAAGACTTTCTAGTTCCAAAAAAATGAAATAAACAACCTGAGCAAGCAATTCTTTTTAAAAAAATACACAATTAAAATATTTGGGATTGAAAGTATCGTCATGTTTATTTAGTACTTGGATTCTGATTTGATGATCGAGAGTATTAAAAATGGCAGTACCCAAAAGTAAAATAACCAGATCTCGGCGCGGAATGCGACGATCTCATGACTCACTTAAAGGAACCAATGTGATAGAGTGTCCAAATTGCGGAGAGTATAAGATTGCTCACCATGTCTGCAAAGCCTGCGGCTACTATCGAGACCTTGAAATAATCCCTATAGTTGAAGATATAGATCTTGATGATGATGCTGCCGCTTAATTAGCAAACGCTAGAACTATGTTTAGGCCCTAGAAATATGGTAGGCGAGGAAAAAAAAACTATAATCTCCATCGATTGTATGGGTGGAGACCTTGGTGAACAAGAGGTTTTGAAAGGTATTGAGAAGGCTTATGCGAAGAATAGATCCCTGTTCTTTCTGATACATGGGGTAGGGGATACAATGCCAAATCTCCTAAAAAAACAAAAAAGACTTTCTGGTGCATACAAATTTATTCATGCAAATCAGGTGGTACGTATGGACGACAAACCTTCTCAAGCATTGAGAAGGGGTAAGGACACAAGTATGTGGCATTGCCTAGAGAGTGTTGCCAGTGGAGAAGCGCAAGTTGCTGTTTCATGTGGAAACACTGGAGCACTAATGGCCATGTCTATGGTAAAGCTTAGGAAGATCGATGGTATAAACAGGCCTGCTATAGCGGTCTTATGGCCATCAACTAACCCACATGGGTTTAATATTGTATTGGATGCTGGAGCCGATATTAAAGCAGACTCACAGGATTTGCACCAATATGCGTTAATGGGCATGTCTTATGCAAAAAGTGGTTTTAATATTGAGAAACCTAGAGTTGGACTTCTAAATGTGGGGACAGAAGACCATAAAGGTAGATCTGAACTACAGAATGCCGCAAAAAGTATTTATGAGTCGTCAAAAGTTTTTGACTTTGACTATATAGGATACGTCGAAGGGGACGACATACCCTCATCAAAAATCGATGTGATCGTAACAGATGGATTCACAGGAAATATAGCCTTAAAAACTGGGGAAGGTACTGCCACGCTAGTCCGAACCTTACTGAAGGAAACTTTTGCTTTCTCAGTAATGGCTAGAATAGCTGCCCTTTTGGCTTTAAAGCCACTCCGTTCTCTTAGAAGACGAATAGACCCAAGAAGAGTGAATGGTGGAGTTTTTCTGGGCTTGAATGGAACTATAGTCAAATCTCATGGGAGCGCTGACGCGACCGGAATATCAGCCGCAATCACTCTTGCTTATAAGTTGACACAAAATGATTTTCAGAAAAATCTCGCAAAAAAAATCCTGTCCCACAAAAATAACTAAATATTCGGTGAAACTTTCATTACAAAAAGCAAAAGAGACTATCTCTATCTCTGTTTGAAAAGATAAAACAAAAATTATCCCCAAACATATTGACTCCCAGACGTTATATCAAATAACCTTTGATTTTAGAGGGTTGGAAATGAGTGAAAATAGTCTTACACGTTCAGAACTATCAGATGCTGTCATTAGAGAAGTTGGGTTGTCAAAACATGAATCAATGGAATTAGTTGATAATGTACTCGACCACATATCAGAGGCCTTGATAGATGGCGAAACCGTCAAAATATCATCCTTTGGAACGTTTACCTGCAGAGAGAAAAAGGAACGGATTGGACGGAATCCAAAAACAGGTGTCGAATCGCCCATTGTTGC
>CACIIZ010000034.1 GCA_902586855.1 uncultured Alphaproteobacteria bacterium
TCAGCAGGATTCGACTAGGACGCTTGCAAAAAAGGGCTCAAGAAGAACAGATATCCCAACTAGTTCACGGAATAGAAGATATCACTGGAAAAACATTTTCAAGTGATTTTAAGGAGTCTGTAATTAATGGAGCGTCTGAGGTTGATTTAGTTAGGTCCGGCTTAGAGGATACTATGAGATCTTCTTATAATGTGATAAGCCAAGCTTGGAATACTACTAAAGATGTGCCTAATTTAAGAACTGCTGCCATGATGGTTGCAGTCAAGCGAGTGGCACAAAGTTATTCATCCCTTGGAATTTAATCAACACAATTAAATTACATCCTTTTTTAAAGCATCTTGTTATTATTTCAATATCTGGGTGGGTGATTAGGATAATCAGGATGTTAGCTCCTTAGGCCAGCTTCGAGGTCTCTTATTTGCCGGTTTAAGTCCAAATATGCAGTGAATAGATCAGATTCTGTTATGATCCCTGTGAGCGTATTTTTGTCTTTATTAATTACAGGAATGGACTCTCCAACAAAATTCTTACAAGTTTCAATACCTTGCAGAACGGAGTCTGTATCTGTTAGTAGTACTTCATTATTCTCTCTTAGCACATAACATTGCTTTTGTGCGGTATTCGATAGTAAGTTTACAAGCCGTAGTTTACCTTGGTAAAATCCTTGTTCGTCTACCAGATATGCCTCAGTCACTTCCTGAGCTATCATCAGTTTAACTGCTTGCTTTGGAGGAGTATTAGGCAGGAAAGCGAGAAAGTCATTTGAGCTCAGGGACCCTATCGATTGATCCATGAGTTTTAAATGACTTCTACCTAAAGCTATGTCTATTCCTCTATTAAGCAATTGCCTATCAAAGAGAGATTGGCCGAAGAAAAGATAAGTTATCAAGGTAGCACTAGCTATTGAGACAATTGAAATTACACCTAAATCATAACTATTCGAAAGCTCTATAACTAATATTACACCAGCTATCGGTGTTCCTATTACTGATGACCCTACCGCGGCCATTCCGCACAAGGCTAGCACGGAATAATTACCATCCAAACCGATTGAAGCCAAAAGCCCAGCGAATGCAATTCCTGCGGCAGCACCAACAAATAAAGCTGGAGAGAAGACGCCGCCAAAAAAACCTGTCGATAGACAAATGGTAGTAAGCAGCAATTTGAGGAGTAAGAAAATTATAACGTATTTTACGTCAATTTCGATGTTAAGCATCGAATTAATGGTGGAAGTGCCAATACCGAGAACCTCAGGATAAAACATACCCACCGAACCACAAATGAGAGCGCCAATAAAAATCAAGTAAGATGGTCGAATATTAGTTTTTGCAAAAAGTTGGGGGCCTCTGCTTAAAGATTGCATATAGACGAGGGCCACAAAACCAAAAAACAATCCACTAATAATAGCCATGGGCAAAAAACCAACGAGGTCTATTTCTTTAAAGTTAGTTACTAAAACTTGACTTCCTCCAAAAACTCTTTCAGAGACGGCTGCCGCAGTGAAACTTGAAATTGCGATAGGCGTTATAGCTTTTATTGAAAAGTGTCTGAGGAGAGCTTCATGAGCAAATATCAGACCCGCAATTGGGGCGTTAAAGCCTGCTGAAATGGCAGCCGCTGTTCCACATCCAATAAAAATGTCGGTGCTCAGAGCATTCCGTGTAAGTAGTCTAATGCTGGTTCCTAAAGTAGCTCCAAAGTGCACGAGGGGACCATATTGTCCAACAGACGCTCCACCGCCAGCACTAATTAAGGCGGCAAATGTGGAGAAATAACCAGTTTTGGTGTCAATTTCATTATCAGTTCGGTGGGCTCCGTATATACTATCTGCTGGTCCATGGAATCGGGTTATTTTAGCATATTTTTTGATTATGTTTATGATTACAGCTGCAATTAGGAGAGTAACGACTGGGGCAAAGTTTAGATCAACATTCATGGTGTTGACCTTAAATATAGTTGCAGTCTCCCTGAGATCAGTAAGAAAAAGTATAGAATTTACAAATACTTTTGTAGCAAGCGCTACGGCTGTGCCAATGAACAGACCCACTGAAATGATGAGAATCACAAGTTTCCAAGTTCTGGTTATACTACTGGCTGAGGAGTTAAGATTATTTTCAGTGATTGAGATGTTAAAGACTCCCTGAGTTAACCCCTTTTGTATACAGGATTAAAACAAGTTTTTGATCCTGTGATAAATTTATCCTAAAACAAATAAAATAATATTGATACTAAAAGAATTTTCCATGTTTCTAACATTTTCGCTTGTCCTGTCGTATCTGCACTTGACGAAGAGAACAACGCGAGGTGCTTTAATGAGAGTTTTGCTATTATTTTTAGTTGGAGTTTTGGGTGCTTGTCAAAGTACGCCAATTGCAATGGATCTGGGTTCACCGGTAGTTTCCAATGCACAAGGTGCAGCTCGAGAAGGAGTGGTTCCGTTGAGAGGTGTGAATAGGGTTAGCCTGCATGCAGACAGAGTTCTAAGAATGGAACCTTCTTGTGCGCAGATTTTAAAATTGGCCTATTCTTCAAACATAAATTATTCAGAGGCAATTATTGGACTCAGAAATAGAGCGAGAGTGATGGGAGGCAATGCTATTGCTGTCGTGGGTTGGGCCGAAACTGCATCTGCTTCCGGACTAGTGGGAAAAATTTATATGTGTAAGAAAAAGCCATTTCATAAGCATCCACACTAACAAAACTTTATTCCAGTTTAAAACAGTTTATCAAAGAGGGGATTCCCCCTCTTTTTTTGTTGTAAAGTTCTTATTAATTTGCTTTAACTATGACGTTTTATAGGGGTTTAAAATGTTAGAGTGTTTTTTTCCAAAGCCTAAGCAATTCTTTTCTAGCTTGATTGTTTGGATAACAATCGTGGTCATGTTTTGGTATTTTGGAGGCAAGGATTTTGGCAAGAATTTTGGGTTTGTCTTCCTTGAGGAAGGAACCCCGCCAGTTATTGGTCTCGGTCACTTTACTACCCCAGATTTTCAATGGTTTTATATTTATTTTGCTATAATTACAGCTATTTTTTACGGATTTTGGAATTTTTATTCACCACACAAATGGCAGGTGTGGTCCGTTTTAGGATCTGCATTTATTTTGTTCATTACCTATTATCAGGTTCAGGTAGCTGTAGCTGTGAACAATTGGTATCGTCCATTTTATGATGCAATTCAGAATGCTTTGTCTCAGGAGTCAACAACCACTGCAGCAGACCTCTATGGATATATGCTTAGTTTTCTTATTTTGGCTTTGACGTATGTACTAATCGCAGTTTTTACTAGTTTTTTCGTCAGCCATTATGTCTTCCGATGGAGAACAGCAATGAATGACTATTACGTTGCTAAATGGCGTTCTGTTAGACACATTGAAGGGGCCTCTCAGAGAATACAGGAAGACACCATGCGCTTTGCGGCAATAATGAAATCTTTGGGGGTTTCAATTGTTGATGCAGTAATGACTTTGATTGCGTTTCTTCCGGTCTTGTTAGAATTATCAAAAAATGTAAAGACTTTACCGGTTGTTGGTGAAATAGCTTACCCACTGTTTTATGCGGCAATAATTTGGTCAATCCTCGGTACTGTATTGATGATTGTTGCCGGAATTAAATTGCCAGGACTAGAATTTAGAAATCAAAGAGTTGAGGCGGCCTTTAGAAAAGAGTTGGTGCTTGGGGAAGATGATGAAAATAGGGCTGAACCTCAAACTTTGAAAGAGTTGTTTGCAAACGTAAGGAGGAACTATTTTCGTATTTATCTTCACTATACCTACTTTAACCTCTTCAGAAATTTTTATTTCCAACTAAACAATCTTTTTGCATATATTTTATTGATACCAACTATTGCTGCGGGTGCAATTACCTTGGGCATTATGAACCAAATTATCCGAGCTTTTAGCGAAGTAACTAGCTCATTCCAATATCTTGTCAGGTCTTGGTCAACAATCATCGATTTAATTTCTGTTTTCAAACGTCTGCAGGCTTTTGAGGCGGCTTTCAAGGGAGAAGAACTATCTAATCTTGATAAAGAGTATATTGAGACTGATGGTAAGGTCGATTATTAAACTAAAGAATTAAGATATTGTAAAGTCACAATAATTGCCTTACCTTAGTGACTTCCTAACTATTTTACTATAATCTTAGAGGCGGTTCTCTTACAGAAGACGGAGGTTATCCTCTCAAAGCATGGTAATTAAAATGAACTCAGGATGAAAAATCTTAGGTAAATATAGTTTATAGTTTCTGGAGAACTTAGAGTTGCTTGAGGATTAATGTAATTTCTAAACAAGGTATTTTTTATTAACTGCGAAAATTATGCTTAAGGTGTTAAATCACAAATCGTTTGACAAGAACCAATTACTTCTGCGTGCATCGGAGAGAAGGGATGCAGGTTGGGGAAAGACTGTGACGTATTCGAGGAAGGTTTTTGTTCCACTTACAAATATGTGCCGAGATACTTGTTCATATTGCACATTTGTCAAACACCCTAATTCAAAGTCTGCACGGATTCTTGATCCCGACAGTGTTATGGAAATAGTTCGTTTGGGTGAGCGAAGTGGCTGTAAGGAAGTCCTTTTAAGTTTGGGAGAAAAACCTGAGTTGCGTTATGAAAGAGCTAGGGATGAGTTAAGGAAATTAGGTTTCTCGACTATGGTTGGTTATTTGAAGTTTATCTGTGAGATGATCTTAAGAGAAAGCACACTTTTACCCCATGTTAATGCTGGAACTTTGTCCGAAGATGAAATCTTAGGTCTAAAACCTGTGACGGCTTCGATGGGGATGATGCTGGAAAACGTGAGCAGACGTTTGACAAAGAAGGGAATGCCACATTTTGCGTGCCCTGATAAAGTACCAGTCCAAAGGATACGTACTATGAATAACATGGGTATCCTAAAAGTACCTTTCACCACTGGAATTTTAATTGGGATTGGTGAAAGTTGGGATGAACGCATTGAGACACTTAATGCAATTGATGACTCTCACAAGAAATACAACCATATTCAGGAAGTCATAGTCCAAAACTTTGTACCTAAGCCTGATATAAGGATGTGGGATTTTCCTGAACCTGATCAAGAAGAAATGCTAATCACAATAGCGTTAGCTCGCTTAATTCTTAGTCCGGAGATAAGCATCCAGTCTCCACCTAATTTGAGTCAATCCCATGTTAATTACCTCGATGCTGGTTTGAATGACTGGGGAGGAATCTCACCTGTGACAGACGATCATATAAATCCGGAGAAAGCTTGGCCAAAGATTGAAGAATTAAGAAAATCTACCAAATCAAAAGGATTTCGATTGCAAGAAAGGTTGACGGTTTACCCAAGATTTCAAAACAAAAAAGATGATTTTTTGTCTCCTAACATTGCCAAGCATGTCGCTAGTTTAAAGAGGCAAGATGGTCTGGCTAGAAAGCAGTTTTTTTAATGAAGGATTTTAAAGAACTCAGCATAGATTTTTCGAAAGGCGATAGCATACCTGCATCTTTTGACGGAGCCATTGACAGAATTTTAAGCAAGGTACTTGTCGGGATAGAAGTATCAGAACAGGATGGAGTGACTTTATTTAATGCTAACCAACATGATATACAAAAGGTTTTTTTTGTTGCAGATAAATTGAGAAAACAAACTAATGGTGACGCAGTCACGTTTGTGGTTAATAGAAATATAAACTTCACAAATATTTGCTATATGGGCTGTAAATTCTGTGGATTTGCAAAAAAATTAAATCAAGAAGGAGCCGAATTACTATCAATAGCTGAGATCGTTTTACGCGCTCAGGAGGCCTGGGATAGAGGGGCAACAGAAGTTTGTATCCAAGGGGGGTTGCATCCGAAAATTTCAGGAGATATTTACCGAAATATAATTCTAGGTATTAAGAAAGTATTACCTGATATACATATACATGCTTTTTCACCTTTTGAGGTCTGGTTTGGAGCTTCGAAGAAAAAGATGACATATCTGAATTTCTTGAGGGATTTAAAGGACTGTGGTTTGGGGTCAATGCCAGGTACCGCTGCGGAGATACTCGATGTGGATATTCGGAAAATGTTGACAAAAAATAAACTGAGCACTGAGCAGTGGATTGAAATCATACGAACTGCTCATTTCTTAAAGATTCCTACCACGGCCACCATAATGTATGGCCACATAGATAGTTCGGTTCATTGGGCAATGCATTTGGTAAAACTGAGAGAAATTCAAAAAGAAACGGGTGGATTTACTGAATTAGTTCCGTTGAGTTTTGTGCATAAAGAATCTCCACTGTATAAGGAAAATACAAAATATGTTCGGCAAGGACCCACCTTAGATGAAATAAAAAGAATGCACGCCATAGCTAGGATCATGCTAAGTGGATGGATAAATAATATCCAGGTTTCTTGGACGAAGTTGGGACCAAAAATTGCTCAAGAGATGTTAAGTCTTGGGGTTAATGACTTGGGTGGAACATTAATGAATGAGAGCATTTCAAGATCTGCAGGCTCACAATTTGGACAGGAGATTACAGCTGCAGAAATGGTCAAAATTATACGTCATGCTGGTAGGATCCCTGTGCAAAGAAATACAATTTATGAAATTTCGGAGACTTTTGATAGGTGTGATCCAGAGGAATTAGCTCCACTAGTTCCAAGAAATGGAACAAATCCGTTAGAGTTCATTAATTAAACGCAAAAAGACAAATGACTGCTTTATCATCCCTAAATGTCGTTCTCTTGGCCGGTGGCGTAGGAGGAGCAAGGTTGGCTGAAGGGTTAATTAATCTTCCGAACATAAGTCTTTCTGTGATCTGTAATATCGGGGATGATGAAGAATTCCATGGCCTTCACGTGTCACCAGATGTTGATACGATGATTTATACCCTTTCTAACAATATAAATAGGTCGCAAGGCTGGGGGGTGAAGAATGACAAATATCGAGCACTTGCTATTCTTGAGAAATTAGGGTCTGAGGCTTGGATGTCCTTAGGCGATAGCGATTTTGGTCTCCACATTTATAGATCAAATAGGTTGAAGTTGGGTCATAGCCTTTCCGAAATAACTTATGATGTTGCCAAGGCTTTTAAGGTGCCTGCTAGCATTATTTTACCGACAAACAATTTGGTCCCAACCGTGGTACGAATAGATGAGGGTTGGATCAGTTTTCAAGAGTATTTTGTCAAGAGAAGATGTCAGCCAAGAGTTCTTGAACTGAATTATAAAAATATTTCAAATGCAAAGCCTAATCCAAATGCAATTCTTGCATTGGAGACTGCAGATGTGATTGTTTTAGCTCCCTCCAACCCATTTTTGAGTTTGCTTCCAATTCTTAGCATTCCAGGGATCAAATCTACAATAATGCTAAACAAGAAAACTCCTAAAATAGCAGTAAGCCCATTGATTGCTGGTCGAGCAGTCAAGGGACCTGCAGATAAACTCATGACGGAGCTTGGATTCATCCCAGATAATTCCGCAATTAGTAGGCTGTATCGGGATTTTTTGAATGTACTGATAATTGACCATAAAGATACGTCTGAATTAGTCGTGGAAAAAGAGGAAAAGATAGAAATAAGATCAACTGATATCCTAATAGATAGCATCGAAAAAAAAATAAACTTTGCCAGTTTTATTATTAAGGTGGCAAAGGAATTGCGATCGCAGACATAAAAAAATGCAAAAAACTCTAATTATCGTACCCATGAAACAATTGTCAGACGCCAAAAGCAGACTTAAAAGGAGTATGGCAGATAGATTAAGGGTGAATGTAGCCAAAAAATTATTAAATCAGACTTTATTTAGGGTAGGCAGGGCTATTGAGAACTGCAAGGAAACACATAAACTCTCTGTCTTAACCGAATGTGATGAAGTTAGGTCCTTTGTCGAAAAAAAAGATATTTCAGTCATTACTTCTTCAATTAAGAATAAACTTTCTAAGAGTCTATTTTTTGGGGTCCAATGGGCTAAATCCAATGGTTTTTCCTCTGTTTGCATTATTCCTGCAGATTTGGGCGATCCGAGTACGCAAGAGTTAAAAAAATTCATCTTTTTTCCGTTAGAAAGTAATAATATGGTTATTTGTCCCTCTAAAGATTTAGGAACTAACGCTTTATTGATTTCACCACCTGATGGTATTACTTTTTTTTATGGAAAAGACTCATTCCGAAAACATCTTGAGATTGCAAATAGAAATAAAATAAAAACAACTGTCTTGAAACTTAAGAGTTTAACCTTTGATATAGATGCGATGGAAGATTTACAGGAACTTTTGGTTAAATTCCCAGATTTTCTTGGTGACGGGAATGTTTATCATGAGTAGAGTCAGTATTTCGGTTATAAGAGGAATTCCGGAAATTAGAGAAGGAGACCCTTTAACTGAAATATTAGCTGAGTCAATAAAATCTGAGGGCATAAGTCTAATAGATGGTGATATTTTGTGTATAGCTCACAAAATTGTTTCTAAAGCTGAAGGTAGGATTATCCATCTGGCAGATGTAAAACCATCAGAAAATGCTCTTTACTATGCTAGAAAGCTAAAAAAAGATCCAAGAAAGGTAGAAGTCATTTTGCGGGAGAGCAGGGAGGTTTTAAGATATTTTCGACATGAACATCAAAATGAAGGTGTAATCATTTGCGAAAATAATCTTGGATTTATTTCAGCAAATGCGGGTGTTGATGAATCAAACCTTGAGAATGAAAATACCGTTCTCATGTTGCCTGAAAACCCAGATTTGAGTGCTCAAAATATAAAGAAATTCTTCAGGAAAAAACAAAATGTCAATGTAGGCATAGTGATTACAGATACTTTTGGTCGACCTTGGCGAATTGGTCAAGTTAATGTTGCTATTGGGATTGCTGGGGTCCCAGTTACCCAAAGTGAAAAGGGACAACCTGACAATTTTGGAAGAATCATGAAAGTCACCGAACCTGCATTTTGTGATGAAATTGCCGCCGCTTCTGGACTAGTCATAAAAAAATCTGAGAAAACACCTTTGGTAATTTTTAGAGGATTAGAATGGAAAAATTGTGAGGGAGGTGCTAAAGATATTCTAAGGAACAAGCAGGAGGATATGTTTTTATGACAGTTGCAATTTTGGGAGGAACAGGCCCACAAGGTCAGGGTTTGGCCATGCGCCTTGCTGTAGCAGGGGTTCCCACAATTTTGGGTTCCCGTGAGAAAGAACGTAGCGAAATTATTGTAACCGATTTAAATGCTAGATTGCCAAATGGATCGGTACATGTGGAAGGTGTTACAAATGAAGAAGCCATAGATAAGGCAAAAGATTTGGTAATTTTTGCGGTTCCATGGGGGGCACACAATAAGTTACTTGAAAACTTAAAAAATCAACTAAGAGGCAAGATTTTGGTTGATATTGTGGTTCCTTTATCTGAAAACGATCCAAAAAAAGTTACTATGCCCCCAGAAGGTTCTGCAACTGAAGCGGCCCAAGCAATTTTGGGACAGGATACTCACGTTGTTGGAGCATTGCATAATGTTTCTGCTGTAACCCTTCAAAATTTAGATTGGAGCATTAATTGTGATGTTTTAGTTTGTGGAGACAATTTAGAAGCTCGGAAGAAGGTCATAGAATTGGTTAAGAAAATTGGTGTCAATGCGTATAATGCCGGCGATGCACAGTCAGCCCGTTGCATTGAAGCATTAACAGCTATATTAATTAGGATAAATATTTCAAAAATGGTGCCTTTTTCCCATGCGGGAATAAAAATCTGGCCACCGGAGCATTAGAGATAAAGGAGAAAATGATGGAATTTGGTATTTGTTTTAAGGGTTTCATGGAACCGGGCAGGATGAAAGCTGTTGTGCGCCAGGCTGAAGATGCGGGTTTTACTTATTGTTGGTTTTATGACAGTCACATTTTGTGGAGAGAGAGCTTTGTATCCATGGCTATGTGTATGGAACATACAGAGAATATGAAATTTGGGCCCTGTGTGACAAACCCTAACACTAGAGATTGGTCTCATGCGGCATCTTTGTTCGGTTCTTTGGCAAAACAGTCTAATGGTCGTTTTGAAATAGGGGTTGGCAGAGGTGATAGTGCTGTCAGAGTGATGGGGAAGAAACCAGCGCCACTTGCGAGGATGGAGGAATTTATCCATGCTGTTAAAGCTTTGGTTCGTGGTGAAGAAGTTCAATATGGGGAGTGTCCGGCCCCAGTTAAATTCCCTTGGACAGAAGAATATGACTTGCCCGCTTGGGTAGCAGCTTATGGGCCAAAGGCTCTTTCATCAGCTGGCAGGGTAGGAGATGGACTTATTTTACAGATAGCCGAGCCTACCATTGTAAAATGGCTTGCGGATCAAGCTATAAAGGCAGGTAGAGAAGCTGGTAGAGATATGTCAGACTACAAAGTAATGTGTGCCGCGCCAGCACTAACTGGTGAGTTAAACGATTCCATAGAAAAAGTGAAGTGGTTTCCTGCGATGGTAGGGAATCATGTGGCTGACATTGTAGAAAGATATGGTTCGGACACTGACCAGGTTCCCTCGTCTTTGACTTCTTATATAAAGAATAGGAAGGGGTATGATTACTCAAAACATGGTCAGAGTGATAATCCTTACCTTGATTTCATCACAGAGGATATAGTTAAGAGCTTTTGTGTATTAGGAACTGTAGAGGAACACGTAGAAAAATTGAAGGTTTTAGAAAAATCAGGCATGACTCAATTTAATATATATTTGGATAGTGGTGGCGAAGAGAAAACGATTGCAGATTATGCTGAAAAAATCATACCTACCTTCAATTAGGGACGCGTTTTAGCTTTGAAAGAATCGTTTAATAAGTTCTCAAAAAAATGAGCTGTGGCTAAGACTTTGAGATCAGATTTGAATCCACCAGTTAGTTGTATTCCCATCGGAAGACCATGAGCATTATGCCCACATGGAATAGAAATGGTTGGTAATCCAGCCAGACTGGCAGGAATGACAACTTCCATCCATCGGTGATAAGTATCCATCTTTCTACCTTCAATCTCAGTAGGGTAAGGTTTTTTGGCAGAAAATGGAAAAACCTGTGCAGAAGGAAGCAAAAAAAAGTCATATTCGTCAAAGAATGATTGTAAAAAGGCAATCCAATCCACTCGGTAGGATAGAGCTTTATCAATACCCTCTTCATTTAATGATTTACCTTTTTCAATCTCCCAAATTATTTCTGGTTTTAGTTTCGCTTTGGTTTCCTGGTTTAGATAGTGGTTTTCTAGATCAAATCTAAGATGATGAGATCTAAGAGTAGTCCAACTTTCCCAAAGCTTTGAAGCTGGAAATTTGAGGGTAACGTCATCAATTATTACATTCTTTAGTTGTAGTCTCTCGAGAAATTTTCTGCAAACAGCCTCAATACCTCGCTCATAAGCGTACGAGCCATCAAGATCTCCCAGCCATGCCAAACGCAAGTCCTTTTTTGGTTTTTGGTTAATCAATTGTGAGAACATGGAGGTATTTTTTTTCTCACCATCAAAATTTCCTATTTGAGCATCTAGAAGATATGACAAACATTTAGTACTTCGACCGATAGAACCTAAAGTTGATAGGGGCGGAACGCCTGACAAATTTGCTGTGGAAGGAATGAGACCTGGGCTTGGTCTAAATCCGAAAACAGAACAGAAGGCAGCTGGGTTTCTGAGAGACCCCATCATGTCAGATCCGTCGGCAAAAGGAAGCATGCCGGCAGAAACGGCTGCGGCTGCCCCCCCGCTTGAGCCACCGGCCGTCAGTCCATGGTCAAAGGGGTTTCGTGTGGGACCAAAAATTGTATTGTAGGTCTGAGAACCAATACCAAATTCAGGGACATTAGTTTTCCCAATAATTAAGCAGCCAGCTTTTTTTAGGTTCCTGACCATTGGAGAGTCTTTTTGAGGTATGTTTTTATGAAAAATGGGGGATCCAGAAGTTGTGATTAGTCCTTTAGTATCTTCAAGGTCCTTAATCGCTATAGGGAAGCCTTCTAAGGGAGACCTTTTCTTATTTTCTCTTATTCTTGCTTCTGAAACTTTTAAATCAGTTTGGATATCTGCATCGGGTCTTTGAGTAATTATTGCATTCAGCGTAAGGTTTTTATCACTTATAGTTTTTAGAAAACTATTCACCATAGATGACAGGCTCAAACTACCATTATTCATGTTCTCGATAAGAAGTTGTACTGATTGTAAATTAGTAGCCATTTGCCTCTTTTCTAATATATTCTAGTGTGTAATACTTTCCACCCAGTGGTTATTTAACCAACTTTAAATTAATAAATGAGGTATCTTTATGTCAGTACTAGCTGGTAACCTAAAAATCAATGGCGAGCGGTTGTGGGAATCCATAATGGAAATGGCAAAAATTGGTCCAGGCGTAGCTGGAGGAAATAATAGGCAAACTCTTACGGACGAAGATGCTGTTGGTAGAGCTCTATTTCAACAATGGTGTGATGACGCAAATTTGAGTATGGGCATTGATAAAATGGGTACAATGTTCGCACAGCGGGAAGGTACTGATCCAAGTGCATTGCCAGTTTATGTCGGGAGCCATCTCGATACTCAGCCTACCGGAGGTAAATATGATGGAGTACTTGGGGTTCTTGGTGGTTTGGAATTAATAAGGACACTTAATGATATGGGAATTAAAACGAAACATCCTATTGTTTTGGTAAATTGGACTAACGAAGAAGGCACCAGGTTTGCACCTCCTATGATGGCATCAGGTGTTTTCGCCGGAGTACATAAATTAGATTGGGCCTATTCTCGTGTTGATGCAGAAGGAAAGAGTTTTGGAGCTGAAATTAAAAGAATTGGCTGGGTGGGTGATGAGGAAGTTGGTCAGAGAAAAATGAAGGCCTTCTATGAATTGCACATAGAACAGGGGCCTATCTTAGAAGCGGAAGGAAAAGACATAGGTGTTGTAGCAAGAGGACAGGGGCTTAATTGGCTTCAAGTAACATTAACTGGTAGAGAAAGCCATACTGGCTCAACTCCGATGCCAATGAGACGGAATGCTGGTTTAGGAATGGCTAAGATTACAACTTTGGTTCATGAGATTGCAATGAATCATCAGCCTGATGCAGTTGGTGCAGTTGGTCATTGCGATGTGTATCCTAATAGTAGAAACATAATTCCTGGAAAAGTAATATTTACGATAGACTTTCGTTCCCCATCTTTTGAAACTCAGGAAGACATGGAAAAAAGATTAAGAGAGGGTGCTGCTGTTATTTGTAAGGATTTGGATTTGCAATTAGAGATAGAAAAAGTCGGTCATTTTGATCCAGTAACTTTCGATGATCAGTGTGTTTCGACCATAAGACGGGCTGCTGATAGGCTGGGTTATAGTCATAGAGACATCATTTCAGGTGCTGGGCATGATGCCTGCTGGATAAATAAAGTAGCGCCCACGGCGATGGTTATGTGCCCTTGCGTTGATGGTTTAAGCCATAACGAGGCAGAGGAAATTTCGCAGGACTGGGCTGTTGCGGGAAGTAATGTTCTTTTTCATGCTGTTTTGGAAACTGCTGAAATAGTGGATTAAATCAAATAGTAATTGTTTGGAGGGAGGAAGATTTATGAGCAAAGTAATTAAAGGTGGAACGCTAGTAACCGCCGATCGGGAGTGGAAGTCAGATATTCTGATTGAGGGTGAGAAGATAAAGAAAATTGGTGAAAATCTGTCTGGTGACGAGGTAGTTGATGCTGAGGGAGCTTTTGTCATTCCTGGCGGAATAGACCCACATACCCATCTTGAGATGCCTTTCATGGGGACCACAGCTGCCGAGACATTTGAGTCGGGGACGTGGGCAGCAGCAGTTGGTGGAACAACGATGCTGGTAGATTTTTGTCTGCCTGGAGAGGATGGAAGTCTCGTAAACGCAGTGAATGAATGGCATAGAAAATCAAAGCCGCAGATTTGTTCAGATATTGGTTTTCATATGGCAATCACTGGTTGGAATGAGGGTATTTTTGATGAAATGCCTAAAGTATTAGAGATGGGGGTAAATTCGTTCAAGCATTTCATGGCTTATAAGGGTGCCTTAATGGTAGAGGATGATGAAATGTATGCGTCATTTCAACGATGTGCTGCGATAGGGGCTCTACCAATGGTGCACGCCGAAAATGGGGATATTGTAGCTGAGTTGCAAAAAAAATATCTAGAACAAGGTATCACTGGACCTGAGGGGCACTCCTACTCGAGACCACCTGAGGTTGAAGGTGAGGCTACAAACAGGGCTATAATGATTGCGGATGCCGCCGGCGTTCCATTATACGTTGTTCATGTTTCATGTGAACAAAGTCATGAAGCAATTCGTAGAGCTCGACAAAAGGGTATGAGGGTTTTTGGAGAACCTTTAATTCAATTTTTAACTCTAGATGATAGTGAATACTTAAATAAGGATTGGGAATACGCAGCAAGGCGTGTAATGTCTCCTCCATTTAGAAACAAAATACATCAAGATGGATTATGGGCTGGACTACAGGCCGGATCGTTACAAGTGGTTGCTACGGATCATGCAGCATTTACCACTGACCAGAAAAAAATGGGGCTAGATAATTTCACCATGATACCCAATGGAACAGGTGGACTCGAAGAAAGAATGGCAGTCTTATGGACTCATGGTGTAGAAACTGGAAGGTTGACCAGAAATGAGTTTGTAGCAGCGACGTCCACAAACATTGCAAGGATCTTGAATGTGTATCCACGGAAAGGCGGTTTAGTTGAGGGAGCAGATGCTGATATTGTTGTTTGGGACCCCAAAATTTCAAAGACGATTTCTGTTTCTAGTCATAAATCAGTGCTTGATTATAATGTTTTTGAGGGGTTCAAGGTTAATGCCCAACCTCGATACACGATGTCACGAGGTGAAGTAATTTGGGCATGGGGAAAGAATTCAACTCCTAATCCTGGCAGAGGGAGATTTATTCCTCGTCCTGGTTTTCCGCCTGTTCATGAAGCAGTTACAAAATGGAAAGAGCTTAACTCACCAAGAAAAGTAGAAAGAGATCCCTTAAATATCCCATCAGGCATTTAATTTTGAACTTAATTTTCAATCTTGATCAGAGAAAAAGGATTTGTGGCTAGTATAATGTCTAGTGGACCCATGATTTCTGCAAAAAGCATTAGCTTGAGATTTGATGCTGAAGACAGTGTTGTTAATGCACTGCAGGATGTTTCGATAGGTATAAGTCGAGGGGAATTTGTATCTTTTATTGGTCCATCTGGTTGTGGAAAAACAACATTCTTGAGGCTTATAGCCGATTTGGAAAGGCCTACAGACGGTGAAATAGAAATTAATGGCATGACTCCCGAAGAAGCTCGACAGGCTAGGGCATATGGATACGTGTTTCAGGCACCTGGCTTATATCCTTGGAGGACAATTGCTGCAAATGTTAGACTTCCGCTGGAAATTATGAAGTATTCAAAAGCTGAAATTAACGAACGCGTTCGACGTGTTTTGTCATTAGTAGAATTAAATGGATTTGAGAAAAAATTTCCTTGGCAATTGTCTGGGGGGATGCAACAAAGAGCTTCAATCGCAAGAGCTCTATCTTTTGATGCAGATATCCTATTGATGGATGAGCCATTTGGTGCATTGGATGAAATTGTTAGAGATCATTTAAACTTACAGTTACTGAAATTATGGCTGAAAACAAATAAAACTATATGCTTCGTTACACATTCCATTCCTGAAGCCGTTTATTTATCGACTAAAATTGTTGTTATGTCACCAAGACCAGGACGTATCATCGACGTGATTGAGAGTACTCTCCCGAATCAAAGACCACTTGAAATACGCGATACAAAGCCTTTCATAGAAATTGCCCAAAGAGTTAGGGAAGGGCTTAGAAAGGGGCAAAGCTATGACTAGAAGTTTTTTACCCATAACAACTATAGTGATTTTTATACTTTTTGTTTGGTACTGTTTCTCAATAGTTTTAAATTCGTCTTGGGCATATGATAGAGCATCAAGAAATTCTCAAACTTTAACTTTTAAGGAGCTGGTTCATGATACTTGGTCGCAAAAAAAGCCAAAGTTGCCCGCTCCTCATCAAGTTTTTTCAGAGATGTGGGAGACAACGTTTAATAAAAAGGTAACTTCGAAGCGATCTTTAGTGTACCACACTTGGATCACATTGTCTGGAACCATTGCGGGCTTCTTATTTGGGACAATTCTTGGGATCACTCTAGCTCTGGCAATTGTGCATGATCGGGCAACTGATTTAAGTATAATGCCGTGGATCATCACTAGTCAGGCTATCCCAATATTAGCCCTTGCTCCTATGATAATTGTTGTTTTGGGATCGATGGGGTTTACTGGCTTGCTCCCAAAAGCCGTTATATCTATGTACTTATCTTTTTTCCCGGTAGTGGTAGGTATGGTGAAGGGATTACGTTCACCTGAAATTTTAGAAATAGATCAAATGAAAACTTGGTCGGCAACGAAAACTCAAATTCTTTGGTATCTGAGGATTCCCAGGTCCATTCCTTATCTATTTACTTCCCTAAAGCTGGGTATAGCAGCGTCATTAGTAGGTGCCATAGTTGGCGAACTGCCTTCTGGCGCTATTTCTGGACTTGGTGCTAGAATGCTTGCAGGTAGTTATTATGGGCAGACTATAAAAATCTGGAGCGCTTTGTTTGCGGCTGCTATTTTAGCAGCTACCTTAGTAGCATTAATTGGCTTGATTCAAAAGATCATATCTAGAAAGATGATGTTACAGCTGTGAAGTACTTTATTTTTTCTTTGATCTTTTGGATGGTCGCTTGGTGGTTGAACACAAAGTTAAGTCGCTTGCCACCAAGTAGAACCATCAAGATAGCATCACCATTATTGTTTGGATCCGCACTGATTCTGTTGTGGGAAGCTGCTATTGCCAGTTTTAAGGTCAGTCCAGTCATTTTACCAGCTCCGTCGACGGTTTTTGTACGTATGATCAATAGTGTTCCAACATTGTGGATCGACTTTGTACAAACAGTCATAAAAGGTGCAATGTCAGGATATTTGATAGGATGTCTGTCAGCCTTTGCGATAGCGCTAATGGTGGACAATTCTAAATTTCTAGAAAGAGGGCTCTTACCGATAGGAAATTTTATGGCTGCATTACCGATTATTGGAACAGCACCAATTCTAGTAATGTGGTTTGGGTTTGACTGGCAGTCCAAGGCAGCAGTGGTTACTGTGATGGTTTTTTTCCCAATGCTTATCAACACTGTTCAAGGTCTTCAAATGTCTGACAAGATACAAAGAGACTTAATGAAAACTTATAATGCTAGTGCTTGGCAAACACTCACTAAGTTGAGATTAGCAACTGCAATGCCTTTTATTTTTAATGGACTCAAAATCTGTTCTACTTTAGCATTGATTGGAGCTATTGTTGCGGAGTTCTTTGGTTCGCCAATTAAGGGTATGGGATTTAGAATAACTACGGAGGTTGGACGTTTCGCATTGGATATGGTTTGGGCAGAAATAACAATAGCGGCTCTTACAGGGTCGATATTATATGGCGGGATAGTACTTATTGAAAGAAGGATAACATTTTGGCACCCGTCTCAGAGAGGAAGAGCATAAGACAAATTTATTTAATAGGAGTAAAGAAAATGAAAAGATTATTCACATTAGCATTATTTGGGCTGTTCTCTTTATCAGCTTCAGTAGTTTTTGCTGATAACAACGTTACTATACAGTTGAAGTGGGTTACACAGACTCAATTTGCTGGCTACTATGTGGCCCAAGACAAGGGTTTTTATAAGGATGAGGGCTTAAATGTAACTATAAAGCCAGGGGGACCTGACATTGGCCCTCAGCAAGTACTTGCAGGAGGCGGAGCTGATGTTGCAGTTGACTGGATGCCCTCTGCACTGGCTGCTAGAGAGAAAGGAATGGGAACCGTAAACATTGCCCAACCATTTAAGAGCTCAGGAATGATGCTCACATGTAGAAAAGATAGGGGAGTGAATTCAACCTCAGATCTAAAGGGTAAGAATCTTGGTGTTTGGTATTATGGTAATGAATATCCTTTTCTAAGTTGGATGAACAAGCTTGGTCTTCCTACAGATGGAAGCGCGAATGGCGTTACTGTATTTAAACAAGGTTGGGATATTTTGCCTTTAACTCAAGGAGATGCGGATTGTGTTTCTACAATGGCTTACAATGAGTATTGGCAAGTATTAGCGGAAGGTTTGAAACCAGAAGAATTGACAGTTTTCAGGTACGAAGACATGGGTGTAGCTACTTTGGAGGATGGTCTCTATGTTTTAGAAGAAAATCTTAAAGATGCAGCTTTTGTCGATAAGATGGTTCGTTTTGTTAGGGCCTCAATGAGGGGTTGGAAGTATGCCGAAGAGAACCAGGCTGAAGCAGCTGAAATCGTGGTCGAAAATGATGACTCTGGAGCTCAGACTGTTGACCATAATACTATCCAGATGGGCGAAATAGCCAAACTTACAGCTGGTAGTAATGGTGCTCTTGATCCAGCTGATTTCGAAAGAACTGTTAATAGCCTTATGACTGGTGGATCTGATCCAGTTATTACTAAAAAGCCAGTAGGTGCTTGGTCTCATGCAATTACTGATGCCGCTCTAAAATAAGAAATTGATTTTGAAGAGCGCAAGAATTTTTGCGCTCTTCTTTTTTCCCCTCAATAACTCTTGACAGAAAAAACTAAAGGTTTATCCCACTTTTTAAAGGATTTTCCTTTTTGAGATATAAAAATACATTCTTTAATTTTATTGAGGGAAGACTGTTTTGGGACTTCTTCTGTCTTTTTCAGCACTGATTATTTCAACAGTGTTTTTGCAGCTTGGGAATGGAGCAATAGCACCACTTGATGCTCTTGCTGGAATCGAAGCATCTTTTTCAAATTTTGAAATTGGTTTATTGGGATCAGCACACTTTCTAGGATTTCTTATAGGATGTTGGATAACTCCGTTACTGATGGGAAAGGTTGGGCATATTAGAACCTTCACTGCTCTGGCTTCAGTTGGCGCGATAGGTTGTTTACTTCATCCATTACTTGTTGACCCGTATCTTTGGAGTTTTCTTCGCATTGGTAATGGTATCACCATTGCAGGATGTTTTACGGTAATAGAAGCATGGTTAAATTCAAAGGTAGATAGAAATTCAAGAGGTACTGTCTTTGGCGTCTATCGATCCGCAGATATAGGATCTCAAATGGTTGCCCAGTTTTTTATTGGTTTCTTAGATCCTACATCGTTTGTAAGCTACAATATTATAGCTTTTTTCTTTTGCTCTTGTCTCATTCCTTTGACCTTAACTACTAGGGTAATTCCAGAAATACCAAAAGCCCCTAAGTTAAGGGTTTTTTCTTGCTTTAAACTATCCCCTTTGGCTTTTTCAGCGGTGATTGTAGCAGGGCTTACAGGTTCATCTATTAGGATGGTTGCACCAGTTTATGGAGATACAATTGGTTTAATTAAAGAAGAAATATCAATTTTGTTGACAGTGTTTATTTTTGGAGGCCTTCTAGCTCAAATCCCTATAGGAAAGCTAGCGGACATCTTTGATCGCAGGAAGGTATTAATAAG
>CACIIZ010000035.1 GCA_902586855.1 uncultured Alphaproteobacteria bacterium
AGAGAATGAATCTTTACCACGTTTTGGTATTAGAAGAATGAAAACGGAAGCTATTGATGATTTAACTTTAAAAAAATATAAGAAATATGCTTGTGAAATGCCCGAAATTCAAGCAGATGCCTATAGACAAGTTTTGCTTGAACTAAGAAAAGCTGAAGGCGGAAAAGGCTTAAAATTAATTAATTATCTTCGTTCAGTTTCCTTACATCCAGAAAAATTAGAATTAGCATACCAAGAGCCAGGTGGATTTATAGATTTTGTAAGCAAGTCTGCTAGAATAAAAAAATCGTTAGAGATTTTAGAAGAAATTGAAAAAAAAGGGGAAAAAGCCTTAGTATTTCTTGAAACAAGAGAAATGCAGTATTTACTTCAAAATGTATTTTGTGAGAAATTCAACTTAGAAAAGGTTGAGATCATCAACGGGAGTACAAGTGTTCCACAAAGGGCGTCAATAGTAAAAAAATTTCAAGATGGAATAAATGATAATAAATTTGAAATTTTAATACTTAGTCCAAAAGCAGCTGGGGTTGGACTAACACTTACTGCTGCTACTCATGTAATACATTTAAGCCGATGGTGGAATCCCGCTGTAGAGGAGCAATGTAATGATAGGGTTTATAGAATAGGCCAAACTAAAGACGTTTCCATTCATATTCCAATGGCTATACATCCTGAATTTAAAGAACAAAGTTTTGATTGTATTCTTAATGAAATAATGCATCGAAAGCGTGATCTTTTCCATGATGTATTAATGCCTCCAATTCGTACAAAAGAAGAAGAAGAAAATGATATGAAAAAACAGCTTTATGCTGAGGACAATAAATTTTCATTGGAACAAATTGATAGGAAAAATGGTGTTGATTTTGAAGAATGGGTTATACAAACCGCAAAAAATAAGGGGCCATGGAAAGCAAATAGAACACCCACAACTGGTGATGGTGGAGCTGATGGAATCCTAAGCCATAAACAAAGGCCTAAAGAGTATGTGATTATACAAGCAAAACATACTGGAAACCCTCAGCAAAATCTTGGCCCAGATGCTATCCAAGAAGTTTTAGAAGCAAAAAAAAGATATGGATACAAGAATGTTCACCTTATAGTGATAACTAATTATAAGGATTTTACTTCCTCAGCAAAAGAACTAGCAAAAAAAGAAGATGTCAGACTTGTAAGTAGAGATAATTTATCTTTATGGCCAAATCACATTATTTAATTTTTTTGTTATATAAGATTTTAAAAAAGTTTTGCTTGAATATCTGGAGGGAAAATAATTTTTACGAAAATTAAATATTCTATTTCATAAATATGTTTGACGACTGCTTTCATTAAAGGGGGTATCAACTAGTTAAATGATCAATAGATTAAGAACTGGAAGTTTACCAATTAGGGGGAGTACAAGCTAATGAGGTAATTGCCTCAGCTTCAGGCCATCGCTTCTTCAGTCTATCCGTTTGATCAAAGATAAAAATTGGTTGTAAATCAATGGTATCAATCGTTTCTTCGTACCATTTTGTAACTTCCTCTACGGTTGCTTCTAGATAAAATTCATACCTTTCAGGAGGAAGAAGTCCAGGTGTGTCAGGGTCAAATAGTTCAGGTAATAACTCTTGATGAAGATCGTCTGTAAATCGTAGACGTATTTGTTTGACAGGTAATGGACCTAAATTCCAATCACCTTTTATTAGAAACGCAACTATACCATCCCACATTTCCATAGTGTCTCTTCCAATAAGACCATTTGCTTCTAACGCCATGATAGTTGGTATGGTAGTAAATGGTTGAGTACATTTGAGGTTATCAATCACATGAGCATTTAATGTAGCGATAGATATAGCTGCTGCTTTCAATATTCCCATATTAATATTTCCCTACCCTATAATTTAGAAATAAGCTCAATTTAGAATTTTACTAGAAACTTAATGAGAAAAACACTTAATGGCACACTAAACTTCTAAATAATGTGCCATTGAAGATAATCTCAGTGATAAAGAAGTTTCTGATGTTCCTCATTCATATATGAATACACTAGGTCATCAATATCTCTACGGCTATTAAAGCAAAAGCGATATTCCTTTGGGTATTGAGATCTTAAAAATTTTAATTGGTCTTTCCAGTTATCAAATATTTCTTGAGCAGAATCTCTAGTCGCATCTGGCTCCTCATCTTCACCATCTATCAAGTCAAAATCATCATCCATCTTACTTTACCACATATAAGTTTGGTTTAACCTTAGTAACTTCAAGAGTACCTTTTGCAGGCCACCACCTTTTAAATTGCTTTGGATCAAGTTCAGTTGGAACATACCATTTGCGTTCCTTTGAGTCCCAACGCCCCCCTATTCTTTTACACATATCTTTCTCTTCAAATGGACAATTTAAGTAGAATTTTTCTTTAGTCATTAATCACATCCTCTTATTGTGAATTCATTAATTTAATAATATCAATTTTTAGAGTTGACTCTTTGTAATAATATTGATAAGGGTCGTCTCTTCATCGAGATGTGAGAAGTACCCATTGTCGCCTGACAAGGCGTCCAAAAACTCTTCGTACTTCATAATCTCTACTTCTAATTTTGTTATCTCATTTATCATTTCGACTCCGTAATTTAATTTTCGTTACGAAAGTTCAAAAAAAACAGTTGGTTAATACCTTACTATTTTTATTTTTTCCTTTCACAATGGCTTAAGGGAAAAATAAAAATAGTAAGGTATGTCCTTTTAAAAAAATTGTTTTAAGAATACCCTATGGGCTGACATTTTTTTTTATTATATTGGTTGGTATGCTACATGACTTCTGAGCTAGAATTAAAAGCCTTACATATTTTACAAGATGCAACTAAGGCAGGCCATACTGCACTTCCTGAAGGTAGATTGGTTAATGCACTTTCTAAAGTCACAGACCAAGACGAAGAATCTCTTCTTGCCTCTCTTGAACGAAGTGAAATTATTACGACACGGTGACTTCAAATGATACAATCTTAAGAGCTACTCTCAAAGAAAATCAGCTTGAAACCGAGGCCGTTGCTCACATTGAACGACTTATAAAAGGATTTTCCAAGAAACCTAGTCTTAAAAAGTTGTCGCGAAGAGACATAAACTTGGGGAAAACAACTTCACCGTCTGATCAACAAATCGCAGCAATCAATACCGCCCTAAGTAAAGGTGTCTCAGTAATCACTGGTGGTCCAGGGACAGGCAAGACTACAATGATTTTAGGTTTGGTGAGGGCAATAAAATCATTAGATATGTATGTCACTTTATGTGCCCCTACAGGTAAAGCGGCAAAACGTTTAGGAGAAGCCACCGGTCTACAAAAATTCAAACCTTCAACAGTTCATCGTTATTTAGGTAACCCAAACATAAAGTTTGATGTTTTAATTGTAGATGAAGCCTCCATGCTAGATATAGGTCTTTTCCTAAGGCTTTTAACTACTATCCCAGATGGCTCACAACTTATATTAATTGGGGATAAAGACCAACTACCCCCAGTTTCTGCAGGTCAACCCTTCAAAGATATCATTCAGTTTATGAATCGTAATCTGAAAAATACAAATGAGAAAACAGAGGTCAACCTTGACAGACATGTAAATGGAATAGTTTCAGCTGCCTACGCAATCAACGCTGGAAAGGAGCCAGACAGCAACTTTAATTTAGAAAATGATAATTTTGAGTTTGTAGAATGCGATAAAGAAAAAATTTGTGAAACTGTCTTGGAATATTATTTCCTTAAACTTCCCAACATTTTAAATACAAATTTTGAAAAAATAAGAGATGAATTGCAGGTTTTATCCCCACAAAGAAATGGCAGTGTAGGAGTTACTAATCTCAACGCACAAATACAAAATAAACTAACTAAAAAAAATGTCTCACTCTATAAAGCCCAAAGGGGTAAGGACTTAGAGTTCTTCAAAATGGATAAAGTGATCCAAACAGCAAATGATTATGAGCTTGGAGTTATGAATGGTGAAGTAGGCCATGTTATTTCCAAGAACGAGGAAGGCTTAATTGCGCTCTTCAATGACAAAGAAATCGTCTTTGATGATGAACAAGTTGAGAATTTAGAGCTTGCTTATGCTCTTACAGTCCATAAAAGCCAAGGATCAGAATATGCAGGAGTAATAATTCCTGTAACAAGCGAGCATACTTTCATGCTAAGCCGTAATTTACTATACACAGCTGTCACTCGTGGAAAATCTAAAGTCTGTATTATTGGTGAAAAAGAGAGTTTTAATAAGGCCATTCGTGAAGCATTTAAAGGATCACGCTATACTGGACTGCAATTAGAACTGGAACAGAATAAAATTGCTAATAAAATCGCATTAGCTCGATTAACTGAAATATACAGGCAAAAAAACAAATGATTATCTGATAAACATTAAATCATGGGGAAAGTTTTATGAAATGCCGACATTGTAAAGCACCTGCACAAAGTTCAAATTTTCTAGGTGAAAGCATAGACAAACAATATCTTTTTAAATGTCAGAAAAAAAAATGTGGCAGATTTTTTTTGCACAGGCGCGTTTTGAGTGAATTTGATATGCATGAACCATACTCCTCAGAAAACAAGGTCAAAGAAAATGAATTATGCGAAGATTTAAAGATACCAAACCATTTAAAACACCGTTCAGCCTACGTAATCAAGTTGAGTAGAAATGAAGGAGAAAAAACAGACACGGTTTATGTTGGAGAAACTGGTCACCACCCTCTTAGAAGATATTTACAGCATCTCCGTGGTTATAAAAGCGGGAGAAAGCATGTAAAAGATAGGGGCAAGTATCTTTTAAGTTTTGAAGGGGGCCTTAAAACAGTTGAGGCATCAATAAATCGTGAGAAAGAATTAGGAAGTCAATTGGCTGAAGAGTATTTAGTCGTTGGAGCACATTGAGACCACTTACTTCTAATGATGAACGTAGCAACTCGATCGTCCAGTGCAATTTCATATTACTAGATAATATCAGGAGTCCCAAATCTTAAAGTGGGGATACCCCAGGGGTATGGATCACCCTACCCCCTCAGAGACCCCAGGAAGCCTCAGGAGAGTTGTATCGGCTGTTCTGAATGGATGGGTTTTGTTCTGAAGGGGGTGTGAGTTATTCTTCAATTATTTTTCTTAGATCCATACTATCAAATAAGGAAGTGGAAATTGAAAACATTCCATCCACAACAACATCGCCTTCAACTATACAGTTCCAAATAAATTCCCCCCCATCAAGACCATAAATAGTTGATCCATCCCTTTTTCTGAAATCATCTGGAAAAAATACTCTCCCCCAATCATCTGTCTTTACTAATATGTCAGCAAAATAAGTTTCTTTTGTTTCTTGATTGTAAACGATAAATTCAGCTTTATAGTTCCGACTCACACCTATCATTTTATGACGCACAGAAAGTTTTTGCTGAAATCCACCAAAAGTGGTTTGCCATTGGCCGTCTGGCAATTTGGTTTCACTTGCCATTGCCTTGAAGTTGAAGGAAGATAAAATTAATATGAATAACAGTAATCGCATAAGTGATCCTCATACATCAAAAATTATCTTTGCAGTCTAGTAAACTATAAAGTTATAACCGTTCCTAAAACACAAACCAACCCAAATTCTTCCAGTCCCCCCACCTGTGACCAATACCTGCACTACACAATACAAACGCACGTTTTGATCCTACAGTTCTCACATTTTAACTTTATAAACCCTTCAAACCAATTAACTCAGCCATTTTCTCGAAATAAATCTTAAAAGCCTCATCAAATGTCGTTTTGTTATTAATGTGCTTAAAAAGTTCCTGGTTGTCCATTTCAATGGTTTCCACACCAATTTCTTTCAGTAAAGCCAGGTTGTCATCTGCAATCTTTCTTTTCTTAATGCCCTCAAAATTAAATGGTAATGCCGCAAAACACACTACTTTAGTTGCACTTTTAACTGCCAACTCTGCAACTTTAGCACTTAATTTTCCACTGATAATTCCTCCTAAACCGGCAAGAATATAAACTTCGCTATCCATGGAGAGCTCTTGAATCTCATCTTTTGCCTGATGAGTTAATATGGGATTAATTCTCTGTATCTGAAATAAATTAGCGTCGTTAATTTTCTTTGAAGACGACTTGAGCTTTTTTGCTCTTTCCTCAAACTTTTTATCTGACAGTAATAACACACAATCAGGAAGGTCGGAAAAATTACTTTCGAAATATAGTAGAGCCTCAAACCCTACTGAACCCACGCCAATGATTAATTTCATTGATAGACAATGCAATATTAACTTCGCTATGAAAAGATCCAACTTACGCACTTTCTCAACCAAAATGGGTAAGAGTAAGTCCGTTTAGGGGTAATTTAGGATAATTTTTTGTTTATTTTGGAACCCATATGGAACCCACAAAGAATGCTTTCAAGCGCAAGATCTCTCAAAACTCTTATATTGTGGTGCCTCCAGAGAGACTCGAACTCCCGACCCACTGATTACAAATCAGTTGCTCTACCAGCTGAGCTATAGAGGCACTACTCTTCCAATAAATTTTACACTTTGAGAATGCAAGTCTTAATTTAGTATTAAATACATTTCATTTTAGAATATACTTTAAAGGACTAATACCTTATTCATGGGATATAAAACGCTTAGATTCTATCAGAGCAATGGTCAAATATTTATGAAATACATGGTTTTTCCAGGTATAGTGCTTACCATAGTCGGGCTAGCTCTAATATTGTACGTCATATTAATAGCAATACAGCTACGAAGTGCGAGTAAAAAAGATACAGTAAGTGACGGAGATCTAAGAAAAAAGGTTGGTAGGTTGGTTCCAGTAAATTTGATTGGTTTATTTCTTTCTGCGTTTGGCGTTATCTTACTTTTTGTTGCCAAAATGCTGAGTTAATTTAAAGTTTTTACTCAACCAGTCTAAAATAATTTGAGCCCCCTTTTCGTTTTGGGTGGGTGATTTGATATCACCCATAATCACATGATAATTGTTATTATCTGTCTGGGAAGGAACTTCGATAGGCTTGAGGCTCGCTCCGCCACCCCATCTTTTTGGCATTTCCCTTATTCTAAATAAACTGATCCATCGGTCTTTCTCACAAAAAATGATTAATTTGGGTGATTTGATATTTCTAAAATTGGACCTCCATATTTTATCTACAGACAGAGCTAAGTTTTCAATTGCTTCTATTGGATACACCTGGCTCCACCACTTTGACTCCTCTTCCGTTTGGGAAGTTGCAACCCTCAATTTACCAAAAATTGTAGGATACAAAAACTTTGACCATATCGGATAGCGAAATAGCTGAACTCTCCAATTTAGGCCATAGCATGGTGACACAAACACCGTTCCAATTATTCGTTTATTTAGATTGTTTTTTGACAAATATTCAGACACCAGTACCGCTCCAAATGATGTAGCCATAATCAATACCTGATCACCAATGCGGAGCCCTATTTCAACAGCTTCTTCAACATCACCATACCAGTGCTTACCACTACACCTACCTAATGCAAGTGGATCTCTACTACCATGACCTGATAATCTCGCAAAATAAAGGTTAGCACCTAATTTCTTTGCAACCATGTCTGGTACTGGTCTTGTCTCTGCCAAACTAGCCGAAAATCCATGAATATACACCATGGAGATCGCTGTTTTTGTCGTTTTCTTCTTGCCGTGCCAGATGATTTTTTTTCTTGCCCATGGGTGTAAAAACTTATTCTCACCCTCCGTCAACCTCAAATATTTTGTGACATCATCTCCGATGTCATCGGCATTAAATGAACCTTCAAAATTAACTTTTTTCCATGGCCAAACTGAAACCACCAATAAGACACCAATTAATATGAAACCATAAAAAAGCATGTAACTATAGATTTTTAACTTATGCACTCATTAAATGATCGATTTGATTGGTTATTATCTGCAAGCAAGTATCGTTGGAAAAACTATGATCTGCGCCTTTGATGATCTGAAGTTGAGCATTTGGTGATTCTAGATGTCCCAATAATCTGATTGCGGTGTCCACTGGCACATCGTGATCCTCAGTACCTTGAAAAAGTCTAATGGGAAAAGGCAATCTTAATCTTTCCCTTAATATGAGACACTCTCTGGACTCGACTATGAGGTTTTTAGAAATTTTGTAAGGATCCGGAGAATATTCAGTTTCTTGATAAATATAACCTTTTTCCAAAATTTGCTGTCTTTGCTTTTTGTCAAAACGTTTCCACATGTAATCTTCAGTAAAATCAGGGGCAGCAGCGATACCTATCAAAGAGTGAACCCTATTTGGTTTCCATTTTGCCAATAAAAGGGCAATCCAACCGCCCATGGAGGAACCAACCAAAATTTGTTTTCCTTCCGTTAAATCATCAAGAACCGAAACGGCATCTTTATACCAGGAGGCTATTGATCCCTCTGCAAAATTTCCACTAGATTTGCCATGTCCTGTATAGTCAAACCGAAGAAAAGATTTACCATGACTTTTTGACCAGTCTTCCAAATATTTTGCTTTTGTCCCTTCCATGTCTGAGGCCAAGCCACCTAGAAAAACTATTCCCGGGAATTTCAAGTTAGAAGCAGTAGCTTCAACTTTACTATATGCTAATCTCCTAGAAGCGTCAGGATGATACCAACTATATTCTGCCAAGATAAATACTCTGATTTTATTTCTACATGTAGTCCATTATAAGTTTGAAATCTTTTTTGTTGAATAATTTTATCTCCTCAACAAAATTTAAAGTCAATAAGATACTATGGAGATAAAAATAATCTTTGACAAAAAATAACTGCAATCTAAAAGGATCAGAAAGGAGAGGCAACTATGGGAAATTCACCCAGTGATCAGGGAATGATCTCAATAACATTTCCAGATGGATTAACACGAGAATTTAAAAAAGGAATCTCTGGATTACAGGTTGCAGAAAAAATTTCTTCATCCCTTAAGAAAGCAGCCATTGCTTGCTCCATTGATGGAGCTTTAACTGATTTGACCTGCCAAATTAATAAAAATTCAAAACTAGAAATTTTTACCACGAAAGACGAGGTAATTGCTCTTGAACTAATACGGCATGATTGTGCCCATATCATGGCGAGAGCTGTGCAAGAATTATGGCCAGACACTAAAGTAACTATTGGTCCAGTAATTGAAAATGGTTGGTACTACGATTTTGATAGAGAAGACCCTTTTACCCCAGAAGATTTGGTTTTGATCGAAAAAAAGATGCGGGAAATTATTAATCTAAGAGATCCAGTAAAAACGGAAGTTTGGGAAAGAAATAAAGCGATTGAGTTTTATCAAAAAAAGAAAGAAACATACAAAGTTCAGTTAATAGATGATATCCCAGTAGATCAAGATATCCGTATGTATTGGCATGGATATTGGCAAGACTTGTGTCGAGGACCTCACCTACTACACACGGGACAAGTACCAGGAGATTGTTTCAAATTGATGAGCATAGCGGGAGCCTATTGGAAAGGTGACAGCACAAATAAGATGCTACAAAGAATTTATGGAGTTGCCTTTAGAAACAAAATCGAATTGAAACAATACCTTCATTTCCTAGACGAAGCAAAAAAACGCGATCACAGAAAAATTGGTAAAGATATGGAATTATTCCACATGCAAGAGGAAGCACCAGGCATGGTCTTTTGGCATCCTAATGGATGGAAAATTTACCAAGTACTTCAAAACTATATGCAAAAAGAATTACAGAAGGGTGGATACGTTGAAGTTAAAACCCCGCAGGTGGTAGATCGAAAACTATGGGAGCAATCTGGCCATTGGGACAAATACCAAGAACATATGTTTATAGTTGAAGTAGATGAAGAAGGGGCAAGAGAAAAAAGAGTCAATGCTCTTAAGCCAATGAATTGCCCCTGCCACGTGCAGATTTATAATCAAGGTGTTAAATCTTATCGTGATTTGCCCTTTCGTATGGCAGAATTTGGCTCTTGTCATAGATATGAACCATCAGGTGCAATGCATGGGATAATGCGCGTTAGGGGTTTTGTGCAAGATGATGCCCACATATTTTGCACTGAGGAACAAATTGAGAATGAAACCAAGATATTTATAGACCTACTTTCAAAAATCTATTCAGATTTAGGTTTTAATGATTTCAGAATCAAATTTTCAGACCGCCCAGAAATACGGTCTGGTTCTGATGAAATCTGGACTAAGGCAGAAGAAGCGCTGAAAAAGGCAACCACAGCTGCGGGATCAACCTTTGATCTAAACCCTGGGGAAGGTGCCTTTTATGGACCTAAACTTGAATTTGTTTTAACCGACGCCATCGGGAGAGATTGGCAATGTGGAACATTGCAGGTAGATTTCGTTCTTCCAGAACGCCTGAATGCAACCTATGTGGGACAAAATGGAAGCAAATTGCGGCCTGTAATGCTGCATAGAGCTATACTGGGATCTTTTGAACGTTTTATTGGGATTCTCATAGAGGAAAATTCGGGGAATCTGCCGCTCTGGATGGCTCCACTCCAAGTTGTCATTGCATCAGTGGTTTCAGGCGCAAATGAGTATGCAAGCACTCTACACAAGAAACTTTTAGAGAATAATATCAGATCCCAACTCGATATTAGAAACGAAAAAATAAATTATAAAATTAGGGAGCACTCATTAAAGAAGATACCGATTATCTACGCTGTTGGCCTTAGAGAGGTTGATAATGAAACTGTTACCATTAGAAGGCTGGGGTCTAATAATACTAAGGCACAACCCTTTTCAGAAGCTTTAGAGCATTTGATTAAGTTGTGTGAGGTGCCTAATTAAGGCGTAAAAGTGGGTCTAGTTTTTGACTAACTAGTTACAATGAGCTATAATATTTTAGGTTTTAATATCAGAGAAAAGGAGAACTAATCATCGTAAGAAGACCGCAAGTAAGCCCTCAGGTCCCTAGAGACCAAGGCACACGGATAAATCAGTACATAGAGTGCAGTGAAATTCGTTTAATAGGATCAAAAGGAGAAAACATAGGCATAGTGACCCCTGGCGAAGGAATCGAATTGGCAGTTAAAGAAGATCTTGATTTGGTTGAGATCTCACCGAATGCAAACCCACCTGTCTGCAAGATAATGGATCACGGTAAATATAAGTATGAACAGCAAAAAAAAGAAGCCGAAGCCAGAAAAAAGCAAAAGACAATTGACGTTAAGGAAATTAAGTTTAGACCTAATACTGACGTGCATGATTATGAAGTCAAAATGAGGTCAGTTACCAAATTCTTAGATCACGGAGATAAGGTAAAGATAACCATGCGTTTTAGGGGCAGGGAAATGGCTCACCAAGAATTAGGAAAAGATTTACTAGAAAGAGTCGCAGATGATACCTCTGAAATAGGTAAAATAGACTCAATTCCTAAGATGGAAGGTCGCCAAATGACTATGATGATTAGTCCCATCAAGTAAAATAATTTAGCATTTTGTTGATTCCTAAAAGGATTAACCTGTGTGGAAAGTAGTTATAGGACTCTTGCAGTATTTGCCCTTCTGGGTGTTTATCCAATTGATGCGTTTTTTGAAGTATGATGACAGGATAAAGCTAGGGGGATTAATTGTTGCTTTAACCATTCGACTTATTCCAAAATATCGAAATAGAGTCTTTAAGAACCTTGAACTCATTTATCCAAATTACTCTAAGCTTGAAAAACATATCTTTTTGAAAGATTTTTCTAAAAATCTTGGTATTACTTTTATTCAATTTCTATTTAACCAAGAATTTCATGATAGGGAAGAAATCATCCTGAAGGATTCAAAACAGCTTGACAAGATCTACAGCGCGAGAAGGAACAAGCAACCCATCATAATTGTTTCCGGACACTTCGGTCCTTGGGAAGCCGTACGGGCTGCATTAAAACGTAGGGGCATAATGACCGGAGCAATATACAGAAAAAGTAAAAACCGTTTTTATCAGCCATATCATCATAAAGCTATCAGTGCTGGAGGTACGCCAATTTTTCAAGCTGGTCGTAAAGGCACGGGAGAAATGATCCGTTATTTGAAAGCAGGCGGAATTGTATGCATTATGGTTGATCAAGCTATAAGTGACGGGCATTACTATGATTTCTTAGGAAAACCCGCTAAGACAACACATGCCGTCGCAAACTTAGCACTGAGATATGATGCTTTGCTGATACCTGCGTATGCCATTCGCAATAACCAAGGCAATCCCATTGAGGTCATCATAGAATCACCAATAGCTTTAACTACTCCAAAGAGAATGACCATGATGGTAAATAATAGCTTGACCGAGAGGATACGTGAACACCCTACTCACTGGTACTGGGTTCATGACCGCTGGAAATAGAATGAGGCCCAAGAAATTAATTCTTGGACCTCATTCCAAAATTTCTTATTGATTATGTTATCTTATGAACAGCCCGATGCTTTAGAACATACTATGGCATCAGCTGGAACGGTCACGGCAGTCTCTGCGCATCCCGCTAAAATTCCAAAGGAAGCAAATATTGCTAGAATAAAAAACTTTTTCATAATGGTCCTCACAAAAAAAATAATGTGTCGCTAATTTAACCAAGAAAAGCTAATAGTCAATTAAGGTTTTACTTATTCTGTTAAATTTTTTTAAAATACATCTATAGTGACACAATTAAGCATCATCCATATTCTCCTGGAACCTCTCTGGCTACACCTAAACTTTTAAACAACTAAAATCGTTACAAAGTTCAATAAAAAATAAAAAGCTTGATAGCTAGTAATAATTAAGGATAATGCATTTTGAAAGTTTCACTATTAGCGGATCAAGTATGTTTTTCAAAAAACCAAAACCAAAAAAGATACTCCCCGAGAATACTTCTCATGTTCCGCTTAGTTCAAAGCCGCAGGCTAAAGGGAGGAATGTAGACGTGGATACTGGAGAAATTTCAGATATTAGCCACGGTTTGGATATTACTGGAAGCATTGTTTCGAAAGGTAAAGTCCGTTTCAATGGTACTGTTAAAGGTACCCTGGAAGCAGAATCAATATATGTTGGAGAAGATGGTTTTGTCGACGGAAAAGTAATCGCGACTGAAGCCGTCATCCTGGGAAGAATTAAAGGGTCATTAAAGGGAAAAAAAGTACGGTTAGCTGCAACAAGCCGAATAGAGGGTGACACCTTTCATGAAGTCATTGCAATAGAAGACGGAGCCATTTACGAAGGTTCAATCAAGCGCATAAAACCAGACTGAAATGCCAATCACCTGCCTCGGATCCGTGGATCTAATGCATCCCTTAAACCGTCTCCTAAAAAATTGATGCTCAGCACTGTTAAAGAAATCGCCAAACCAGGCCACATCACTCGTTCTGGGTGTAACTGCAAATAATCAACTGCGTCATTTAGAAGACGTCCCCAAGTTGGAAAATCAGGGGGAAAGCCAAGTCCCAAGAATGAAAGAGCACTCTCGGTGATAATAGCATTGGCGATGCCCAACGTTGCTGAAACAAGTATTGGGGATAAAATATTAGGTAAAACATGTCTCAGAATTATTTTTTGATCTGGTGTGCCTATCGATCTTGCAGCAATAACAAATTCTCTCTGTTTTAAAGCTAACACATCCCCCCTAACAATCCTTGCCGTTGGCATCCAGCTAGTTATTCCAATTGAAACCACGATAAGGATGAACATGCCCTTTTCTGGTCCATAAGCGACACTTAAAGGCTCTCGAAAAAGAAACATCATAAGCAAAAGCAAAGGAAGCAAGGGTAAGGATAAGAAAAGATCTGTAAAACGCATTAACAAGCCATCTAATCTCTTGAAATAGCCAGCAAAAACCCCCACTAAAGTACCTAAAAATATTGCTAAAAACATGGCTGCCAAACCTACAGTGATGGAGGTCCGACCACCCGCTATCATTCTAGCAAAAGTATCTCTCCCTAGCTGATCTGTACCGAAAGGATGTAAAAAACTTGGTCCCTGGTTTCTTGATCTGATATCTATCCCATTGGGTTCAAATGGCCATAAAAAAGGACCGATCATTACAGCAATCACAATTGAAAAAAATAAAATAGCTCCAACGAGTGCGCCTTTGTGCTTTTTAAATTGAAGCCATACATCTCCCCAGTAACTAGATCCTGGTTGGTACAATATCTCTTCTTTATTTTTTGTCTTATTCATATCTTATCCTTGGATCCAATATTGCGTACAAGACATCTGCAATTAGATTCATACCCACAATTAAGAATGCAAAAATGAAGGTTAGTGTTTGAATTGTGGGCAAGTCATTCGCATAAATTGCTAAAATCAATTGCTGCCCAATACCATTTACCTTAAAAACTTGCTCTGTAATTATTGCTCCACCAAAAATAAGAGGGAGATTGAGCGCAATTACTGTAATTACTGGAATCATAGAGTTCCTAAGTACATGCACGAGTATTACAATCGATTCACTTAATCCCTTGGCTCTTGCAGTTCTGACATAATCCTGGTTCAGGTTATCTAAAATCGCTGAACGCATATACCTGCTGATCTGCGCTGTACCCTGTATGGCTAGTACCATTACGGGTAAAACCATCTGCTTGATTTGAACAACAAAAGTATCCCAGTCAACCACTTTGTGGAGGGTATCATAAGTTGAAGGAAACCACTCTAGGTTTACTGCAAATATTACTATTACAAGAGGTCCAGTAAAAAATGGTGGTATGGAATAACCAACCATTGTCACAAAAGTACCTGCTTGATCAAATACCGAATATTGCTTGTAAGCGGAATAAATTCCGATGGGTATAGATATTGCAATTGCTACAACATAAGACATTCCAACTACCCAAAGGGTTTGAGGAAGCCTTTCTACGACCGTGTCCATTACAGGGGCACGAGTTTGCCAACTTATAACCCTTAGTTTGTCTTCGGCAAACTGAGTACCAAAATAATAATCGATAAAAACCTGAGGTTCGATCCAAAAAAATTGGACTAGCCATTTCCAAAACTGCACATATAATGGTTGCCCTAAACCTAAAGCTTCTCGCATTTTTTCTTTTACTTCGGGCGGGACAGTCATTGGTACTTGAGCCATTGGGTCATTAGGAGCCAGACTAAGTACCAGGAAAATGACCAAACTTATGATTACAAGCGTGGGTACTGCAATCAGCAATCGCCTTACAGTATAATCAAACATCTAGCGCCTATACTTGTTAATCAGTTAATAGTATTTAGTGATGATTGCCCCAAAGAGTTCTGGGGCAATCATTATCTTTTACTTACGGTACCAGTCTGCTACATTCCAAAGCTCTGAGTCCCATGTATTTAAGATAACACCTCCAAGAGAATTGGCGTGAGCTGAGACCCTTCCACGATGAACAAGTGGTACGATCGTGTAGCTATCCTTAGTTAACATATTATTTAGAGTAATAGCTATTTCTCCACGCTTCGCCAAATCACCTGTACGGGCTAGCTCATCCAAAAGCGCATCATACTTTGGATCACAATATCGGTTGATATTTTCCCCTTGCCATCCTTTTTCTGGATTAGGTTCATTCCCACACCGATACATACTGAGATAACTTTGTGGATCAGTCCCATCAAAAGTGTTGGCATACATTTCAACGTCTGCATAGAACTTTTGAAACGTATCGGGCGAATTTGGATCTCCACCAAAGAATACGGAAGCATTCAGATTCCTAAGTTCGGTTTCAACACCTATTTGTGCCCACCATTCTTTTATTAGAGCCTGAAAATCTTGCCGCACAGCATTTGTTGATGTCTGGTAGAGTATTGACAATCGTACACCATCTTTTGCACGAATTCCGTCACCACCTTTCTTCCAGCCGGCAGATTCGAGCAAGGCATTTGCCCCGGCAATATCCTGCTTAACGCAGTAGTCGTTCTTAGCTGCATAATTGTCTGGCGCAGGAACTAAATCACATGTCACATCACCCGCTTTCCCATATCCAATTTCAACTAAAAGTGGCCTATCTATTGCCATAGAAAGCGCTTTTCTGACATTAATATCAGTTAAGAATGGGTGAGGTGCCTTCAAAGTAGATCTTGTTTCTGCGTCTAGCGAAGGAGACGGATCGGTCATATTCATTTCTAGTCTTTCAACCAAAGGACCAAATCCTGCAATTGCTACACCTTTCCCTGCTTTTTCCATATTAGCTATGACCTCAGGCGCAAGCTGTAAATTCCATGCATAATCAAATTCACCAGTCTCCAAAACAGATCGACCAGCCGCAGTAGCATCTCCACCACCTTTAAAAGTCAGAGTAGCGAAAGCTGGTTTGCTTGGATCTCTGTAATTTTCGTTAGCCTTGTACTGTATTACGTCATTAGGACGAAATTCAGTGACTACAAATGGGCCAGTTCCAATTGGATTGAAGTTTTGTTCGGTACATTGTTGAGCCTTAGAACCCATGCAGTTTTCAAACTGAGCCTTTTGAATTATAGGTGTTTGCCCTCCCATAAAAGGTCCATACGGGTTTGGCATCGGCCCTTTAAAGGTCACAACAACCGTCAACTCATCCGGCGTACTGATTGATTTGATACCATCAAATTTTGCCAACTGAGAGCATCCACCCTCTGGATCCATGCAATAGTCTGCTGAAAACTTGACGTCGGCTGAAGTTACAGGCGTTCCATCTGACCAAAGAAGTCCTTTTCTTAGTTTCCATGTGATAGAGGTAAGATCAGCCGATACACCCCCATTGGCGACTGTTGGAATCTCTTCTGCCAAAAATGGTACCAGGGCACCTGTCTCATCATATCTGCCTAAGGGTTCAATGACCAAAGAAGCCGACTCAATATCCTTGGTTCCGCTAGACAAATAAGGATTTAAAATTGATGGTGCCTGCCAGTAAATGATACTTACATTTCCGTCAGTCCCCCTTGCTGCATATACCGCAGTTGTGATCGCTGTCATGAAAACTGCAGCGACCAACATTATTTTTAGTTTCATTACTATTCTCCCTAAAATTTCTCTAATGCTCAATTGCCTCAAGCGAAATCATAATATCATTTTTATTCGGGTGGCAAGCCAAGAAATCAATAATATTGATATTAGAGGCTGATTAATTGACCTAAGGGCATCTAAGATCAAATCTTATATCCTATTTTAAGATCAAATAGGTATACCATACATTGAATATTATTAAGCAATATTACATTTCACCCCAAACCAATTATACCAATTAATGATAACCTAACTCATTTTCCAATACGAAATGTCCTGGTTTTATCTCACTGTAAGTCGAAGGATCAGGAAGATATTCCAACGGATGGATGGGTGAAGAAATTGGTTTAAATTTTAAATCATCAACAGTATTACGTTTTTCCGGATCAGCAACAGGAACAGCTTTCATCAAAGCCTTAGTGTAAGGATGGCTCGGATTTTGAAATATTGACTGTCGATCTCCAACTTCTACCATACGACCCAAATACATAACCCCAACGAAGTGACTAACCCTTTCTACTACGGCCATATCATGGCTTACAAATAAATATGATAGGCCAAGTTCAACCTGCAGCTCCAAGAGCAAGTTGAGTACACTGGCTTGGACTGACACATCAAGCGCCGATACGGCTTCATCTAAAATAACCAGTTTTGGATTGAGTGCTATAGCCCGAGCTATTGCAACCCTTTGCCTTTGTCCTCCAGAAAGCTCATGAGGATAGCGTGTAAGAAAAGATTGAGGGAGGTGTACTTTATCAAACAAAGTTGTTACTGTTTTTTTAAGTTTTTCACCGGTTGCTATCTTATAATTTATCAAAGGTTCTGCAACCTGATCAAACAACTGCATGACAGGATTTAATGATCCGTACGGATCTTGAAATACCATTTGCATGTTAAGTCTTTGCTTTAACATTTCAACCTTGTTTTGCTTCAACAGATCCACTCCATCCATTAAAACCTGTCCAGACATTGCTACTTCTAATCTGAGAATTGACCGGGCAACTGTGGTCTTCCCACAGCCAGATTCTCCCACTAATGAAAAAGTTTGCCCCTTATTAAGGGTGAAAGAAACATCCTCTACCGCATGTAAATTTGCTATTTTCTTTCTAAAAATACCTCCCGTCACGGGAAATCTAGTAGAAAGCCCCTTTACCTCAAGTAGCGGTTCATTTGTTCCTTTTATTGGCACTGGATCCGTTTCATGGGATCCCAAAAGCCTCATTGCCTCTGGAAACTTCTTACCTGTCATAGCTCCAAGTTTTGGAACAGAAGAAAGCAGTTTTTTAGTATAATCCTTTTCAGGGGCCTTGAAAATTTTATTTACATCACCTTCTTCAACTTTTTTACCGTGATACATTACGACAACTCTATCAGCGATCTGAGCCACCACGGACATATCGTGCGTGATAAATAATACCGCTGCACCCGTCTCTCGCTTCAATCTGTTCAATAAAGACAGAATTTCTGCTTGGATTGTAACATCTAGAGCTGTTGTTGGCTCATCAGCTATGAGTAGTTTTGGCTTGCATGCCAGTGCCATTGCAATAACAATTCGCTGTCTCATACCTCCAGACAATTGGTGAGGATACTGATTTAAACGTCTTTCAGGTTCAGGAATGCGAACCTTTTTTAACAATTCTAAAGCTTCTTTTCTGGCAGTATGCTTACTAAGTCCTCGATGAACTCTTAAACCTTCCGTGAGCTGTCGGGAAATCGTAAAAACTGGATTCAAAGCTGTCATAGGTTCCTGAAAAACCATTCCTATCTCATTCCCTCTAATCTTACGCATGTCATTTTGGTTTTCTCTTATCAAATCCCTTTCCGACATGGAGTTTGACGAAAAAATCACTTTGCCAGCTTTGATATTGCCTCCGCCATACTCGACCAATCTCATTAGGGCCAAAGAAGAAACTGACTTACCAGATCCCGATTCTC
>CACIIZ010000036.1 GCA_902586855.1 uncultured Alphaproteobacteria bacterium
ACTGCAGACACTTCCTCCGAACTTCGATTAACCGTTTCGACTAGCTGTTTCCCAGCCTCAGTAAGAACAACGACACGTGTAGTCCGATTAAATAAAACTAACCCTAAACGATCTTCGAGTGACTTTATCTGCCGACTTACGGCCGCTCCAGATATACCCAAGTTTTGAGCAGCCTTAGTAAAGCTCGCTGTTTGGGCGACTTCCCGCAAAATTTGAAATCGATTATCAAACACTTTTATTAATACGCTAAAGTTAATAGTCTTATAATATTTTACCTTATTAACATTGATAAAGAAGTAATGTAAAGAAAAGTATCTAAATCGGGAGGTTCTTATGGAAAACCAATACAAAATCGATTCTAACTATTTTTTTAAACTTCACAATGATAAACGTTGTGTCTCAAGTGAGGATACAAATATAAGATTGAGAGATCGTAATGATCGTTTGGAAACGCTATGGGACAATAAGATGAGTTTAGGAAGCGTACTCCAGCAGTTGGATGTAATATTAGACGAGCCCCTAAAATAAGTTAGAGGCAATTTGAAAAAATTTTGAATATTAGGTAGAAAATAAATAGATGCTTCAACCTCTACTCATTAACTCCGATTAAGAAAAATTTTGAGTAGAAATAAATTATGTGAAAGAGAAAAGTTTTGGAAAGTACACTATTACTAAAGGCGGTTGAGCGCATTCTGCTCATCATCATTGGCATAGCCACTGTTTTCGCAACTGGGCAAGAAATTTACGGTTTTTTTCTTGCTAGAACCGTTTCTCTAGCGGACTTACTCTTATTATTCATATATACCGAAGTCCTTGGAATGGTGGCTGTCTTTTATAAGAGTCGAAGAATACCTATTACCCTTCCACTCTTTATCGCCATAACAGCTTTGAGTAGGATGATTATTCTTCAGGGGAAAGGCTCCGATCCTGAAAATTTATTATACGAAGCGGGTGCAATATTGATGCTTGCAATAGCATGTTTCGTTATACGGCAAAGGTCTATCTCAGATTTTTTTGAAAATGATGAAGAGAGTGTAAGCAGGAAGGATGACTGAATTTGGGCATTTCATCAAGCAGAACATGACTAGTAAACTTGAGAAACTTCTAATGGGGAATTAAGAAAAAACATTGGGTAGATGTCTGAAGGATAGCTAAAAAATCAACCTTAATCAGATCAAAATTTAGAGTTTTATTCCATGGGATTATTAAAAGAAGGTCAATGGGTTGATCAGTGGTACGACACCAAAGAATCTGCTGGTCATTTCGTGAGACAAACCTCTCAATTTCGTAATTGGATAACGGAGGATCAACTTACGGAAACGGGACACGTGAAGGGATTCAAAGCTGAAGCAGGACGTTATCATCTTTATATATCGTTAGCTTGTCCATGGGCTAGCAGAACCCTCATTTTTAGAACCCTCAAAGAATTAGACGACATAATTTCTATTTCCATAGTCCATTGGAATATGGGTGATAAGGGATGGACATTTGAGCCAGGGGAAGGAACTATTGCCGACACCGTCAATGGTTTCGATTACCTCCATCAAGTCTATACAAAAGCGCAACCTACTTACTCTGGGAGAGTGACTGTACCGGTTTTGTGGGATAAAAAAGCCGAGACAATTGTGTCTAATGAGTCCTCTGAGATAATCCGTATGTTTAATTCGGCTTTTGATAGTATAGGGGCAAAGTCAATTGACTATTACCCTGCAGAGAAAAAACAAGAAATTGACCGTCTGAACAAAAGGATATATCAAGACGTGAATGAAGGGGTTTATAAGGCAGGATTTGCGACTAGCCAAGCTGCCTATGAAACAGCAATAATCCCTCTTTTTGACACGCTAGATTGGCTTGAAAAGATCCTTTCAAGACATCGGTTCCTGTTAGGCAATCAAGTTACAGAGGCTGATTGGAGACTTTTCACAACTCTAGTGAGGTTTGATCCAGTTTACTTTGGACATTTCAAATGTAATATAAAAAAGATTTCTGATTATTATCATTTGTCAGGTTACCTAGCTGATCTTTCTCAACAACCTGGCATTTCAGAAACAATCAACATGAACCACATCAAAAAGCACTATTATGGGAGTCATAAAACAATAAATCCAAGCGGGATTGTACCACTCGGGCCCAGTCTTAGATATAGAGTAAATCATGACCGAGATAAATTAAGTCAACCAATGTAATTAATTTTTTTGTAGATTTCTAGTTAATAACGAATCAATTCCTGTATGATTTTCTTTCCAGACATAAAAGCATCTTCTAAGGAATGTCCCAACGTCCAATCACCAGCAACTCCAACAGTTTGATCACGTGAGATAATGGGGCATTGTTTTGATAAACTTTTTATTACTTGCGAATACTTCCATCGATGACAAAACATTATTTCAGGTAATTCGTCAGTCTTTGGCAAAAAAGATCTGAGGGTGTCAGATAAGATAAACTTCAATATCTGTTCTTTGGACCAATCTGTTCTCAGAGAACTCCACTCATGCGACATTCTTAATGTTAGACAGTACAAGTATCCTGTAGCAGAGTTCCTAATTTCATGGACAACAGAAGATAACCCTCCATTATTGTCTCTAAAATGGCAAGAATTTGGTATGTCCAATACACCAGGAAAACCTAAGAAGATAGTCCAACACTGGGAAAATTCTACATTTTCAATCTCATTTATCATCTCAGTTTCTAAGTTGCTTAAAAGACATACTGCCTGAGGAGCAGGGGTCGATATAACAAGCTGTTTAGCTGAAGCAATCTTCTTAGATCCACTTTTTATTAGTATTTGATGGTCTTGTCTGAGGACTTCTGTCACATGAACCTGCTGCATTACATTGGTTCCTTCAGCTAAATATGAGCAGATGTCTCTCATTACATTGATTTGTGAACTAATTCCTTTACCACGTTTAATACAAAATGGTAATGGTCGGTTCTCATTTTTCATATTTTCGACAAATGCTCTAAAGGAATTACTCTTTACAGCAGGAAAGTATGGCGCCCCATAATTAAACCTTAAATTCCCAAGATCTTTAGTAGCCAATCTACCACCTGGATAAAAACCCTTATCAACAATCAATACATCTATCCCACGCCGCCTAGCTTCTTGGGCTGCAATTAAACCAGAAAACCCTGAACCAATTATAACCATGTCTGCAGTAGTACTAATCATTCCATAAAGCCATCAGATTTTAGAACTTTGTGGAGCAATGTTTAGAACGCCGAAATCTTAGTCTAGCAAACGAAGAGTATAGTATTTTAGCTATATAATTTATTGGTGGGACACCCAACAGAGTTGCAACATATTGCCAGCGCGGCAATTGATTCCAGATTAGCTTGAATGCATCGACGCCAACATGGATCTCTCCTGAAAGATCCTTTACATGAAGATAAAGAAGTGCTTCTTGCTGAGAGATATTTTGGTCTTTCAAGGCATCACTGTTTCGTGCTATATCAATCCATTCAAAAGACCCTGGCGGAGCAATTTTCTTGTAGTAATTGATTTCCTTGGAACAAAGTTGGCATACTCCGTCAAAATAGACTGTGATAGCAGTATGAGTTATTTTTTTCTTCATTATAAAAAATGGCTATAAAAAATGGCTATAACAAGATTTGCGGCGTTCTGTTTATAGATATAGGGTCTACCTACACTCTGTGGGATGACATCATTATCTGCTCTTCATTTAATACTTTGCGCTGATTAAAAAATTAGACACGATGTCACATGGCACTAAAAAAACTGTTTCCAAATGTGTTTTTAGAATAATTTTACATGCCACCCTTAATAGGATCATGACATGTTCAAGAATCTTCTTGTCTGCATATAACTTGGTAAAAGATCAATTTGAAATTATATAGTTTATCATATCCTAGTACATAACTATTTTCTTCTGGGTAACTTCTAACATAATTAAAAAACCATTGTTAGAAAACAAAGCAAATGATTAATACGTTTTAGTTAATAGTTTTATACATTATTTTTTGTTAACAAATTTGCTCAACTAATATATCACTAATTTAATGGTGTCTTATAGACGAGTGGAGTAGTTTTTATGTCAAATAACAGACAATATAGGCGGGGGAGTTCTTCAAAGGAAGATGGTAGTAGTCGCTTTAGTCTGAATGAGAAAGAGTATGTTAACAGGAATGAAACTCCCAAATCAGCAGGAAATTTGTCACAAAAAGATCAAACTATGGATACGTCCTTTACCAGTTTGATACAGTACTGGATGATAGAATTCAACTAACTAAGTGGGTAGAAGAAAGCTTAGACAAACTATTTGAATTCAAAATCCTTAAAAGTACCAGCGTACTCTTTTAACCTCGGATACGAATAACCTCCTACTTTGCTAGTATTTTTTTTCATTCTGACTAAACCTTCTGCCAAAATGACTGAGGCTGAAACTCCTTCAATTATAGGTATGGAAAACTTTTGTTCCAATTTGTCTGCAAAATCGGCCATTCCAGCACAGCCTAAAACTATGGCCTCAGCTTTGTCATCGTTGATTGACCTGGCTATTTCATTTTCTATAATCGATACGGCATCACTACTCTCTTTCTCAAGATCTAACACAGGTATATTAACAGATGATACATTCACACAAATCCTGTCAAACCCACGCTTTAACAAGTTATTTTTTAAAATTGGAACACTTACTTCAAGAGTAGTTATTACCGAAAATGTTCCCGCTAAGCATGATGCTATGTGGAATGCCGAATCTCCAATGCCCAAGACCGGCTTGTTTGTTATTGTCCTAACTGCCTCTAATCCCGTATCATCAAAACATGCAATGATGTAAGCATCCGCTTCTTTGTTAATATAAACTTCTTCTATTAGCCCAGGAATACAAAACACCTCATCATAATACCCTTCGATACTCTCAGGACCACTTTTCGGGTTTGTAGCTACAATTTTAGTAGTACTAGCAGCCACATTCTCTGCCGCCATCTTAATAGTATTCGTCATTGTCTCTGTAGTATTAGGATTTATTACGCAAATAATCATCTTTATGGCCTTCTTATTTACTTTTCCTCAATCTAAGGAGATAAACAATTGTGAGAGAGATCCCGATAACAAGAAAAGACACACTAGTAGTAATAGTTCCTAGTGCATATATGATGGGTGTAGTAACCGTAGTTGTTAAGCCCCTCAAATCAAGAGGCAAGGTATTTGTTGCGCCCATAACTTGAGATGACCTAGCTAATTCATCGTAAGATAGTGTGAAGCCAAAAAGAGCTATTCCAACTATACTCGGCGCTATAATGGGTAAAACAACATACCAAAAAGTTTGAAAGGAATTTGCCCCCAAATCTCGAGCAGCCTCTTCCAGAGATTTATCAAATCTATTAAATATCGCGAACATAATTAGTAAACCGAATGGGAGTGTCCAGGTCAATTGTGCTCCAAATCCACTGGTGTACATTCCTAAAGATGTTTGAAAGTTATCTATAATAGATTGAATTCCAAACTGCTCTCCGAGTGATATTATTAAATTGTCAATTAGTCTAAATTCTAGAGCAATACCTAGAGACAAAACAATTGAGGGAACTATTAGGCTCCCTATAGCTGTATAAAATAAGAGATCTGATCCAAAAAATGGTTTTCTAAATGCTAGGCCTGCAGTTACTGAAAGTAAAACGGTCAGAACCATCACAAAAATTCCTAGCATTATAGACCTCTGGAAGGAGGCGCCAATATCCACTAGTCCTGAGCCTTTCCAAAGCTCTACAAACCAGTGAAGTGATAATCCGTTTAAAGGGAAAGTCAGCCCTCCTGACGCCCCCTGAAAGCTCAATAAAATTATAGATATAATTGGTCCATAAAGAAAAATCACAAAGAATGTGAAAATTGATAGAAATATAAAAAAACCATAGGAACCAACTTTATGCATTTATAGTTCCTTTCTAATGTCAATTAATTTGGTCATCATAATTATAACTAATATAGTAATGACTAGTAAGATCACCGAGTTAGCAGCAGCCCCCGGTAGTTGGAGATAATTCATCTCAGTATTTATTATTTTACCTACAGAAGCTAACTGCTGACCTCCCATAATCCCAATTGTGAGAAAATCGCCCATTACGACGGTAATTACAAATATAGATCCAATAATAATACCAGGTTTGCACAAAGGTATTATAACATTTGTAATGACCTGAATTTGGTTGGCTCCAGCGTCATATGCAGCTTCAATTACTCCTTTATCTATCCTAAGCATAGAATTGAAGATTGGGACTATCATAAATAACGTATACAGGTGTACTAGAGCCAAAATTACTGAAAAATTTGAATATAGTAACCACTCTACCGGCTCTCTAACTATTCCCATTGAAAGCAATAAATCATTCACTAACCCGTTCCTACCTAAGAGTGGAATCCAGGCTACCATTCGTATCACATTGGATGTCCAAAAGGGAATAGTGCATATTAGAAATAAGGTAATCTGCAATGGAATTGAATTAACGTAGAAGACAAGAAAATATGCAACACAAAAACCTAGAAGAAGTGTGATAGCCCAAGTGAAAAAGCAAAAAAAGAATGTTGAGAGATAGGTCTTAAAAGTTAGACATAAACCTTTCTCAAAAGAAAAGCATCCTTCAAAAATATATGAATAATTACTAAATATAAAATCAGGTATTATTGAATACTCAGTATAATCCCAGAAACTGACTATAATAGTTAAGCCCAAAGGCACCACAAAGTATGCAAGGAATACAGAAGCAAAAGGCACAGCGAGCCACCAAAGTTTTGGCTGGAAAATAAATGTCTTTGTTTTTAACGTGCTCAAGGGTTGTCCATTAAAATCGGGCTATTAATTACATTAACAGCCCGATTAGATTTATGAAATAAGAAACATCTATGAAGCTACCATTTCATTCCATTTACGGACCATATATTTATTTTCGTCCATTGTGGCATTCCAGCAGGCAACACCACCCATTCTATCTTCATAAGAACCACCATCTCTTTTCTCACCTGCTGAAGCTAATTTTGCACCCGTTGGGCTTAAAATGTCATCCTTGGCTGCCTTTCCTTCCATCCAAAATCCCCACTCATCTTCTGACATGTACTTTTTGGCTGTTGGAAGAACCGCAGAATAATACCCTTGGCGATTGAGATACGCTCCAACCCATCCAGATAAATACCAATTGACAAAATCATAGACAGCATCAGCTGTTTTTCCTTTAGTAGTCTTGGGCAAGGCAAAACCCGCCGCCCATGCGCGATAACCCTCTTTCAAAGGCTGATAAATACAAGCCTTACCCTGTGATTTTACAGCCGTGATTGCGGGTGACCACATTGATTGTATTACCACTTCTCCAGATGCCATAAGGTTCACACTCTCATTGAAATCTGTCCAAAATGCTCTAAACTGACCCGATTTTTTTGCTTCCGTAAATATTTTCATTGTCAGATCAATTTCAGCCTTAGTCATATTTCCTTTGTCAGGATATGTGTACTCGCCCATAGCTTCCACAACCATTGCTGCATCCATTATTCCAATTGATGGAATGTTAAGAGTAGCAGCTTTTCCCTTAAATTCAGGATTTAATAATTCAGCCCAAGAATTTATTGGTCTGCCAATTAAATCAGGTCTTATACCTAGAGTATCTGCATTATAAATTGTTGGAACAAGTGTTGCATATTGCGTGACATCTTTTGCAAAACTCTTCCCTGTCGAACCTTCGAGGTACATAACCTTTGAAGGAGCAGTTCCTTGAAGACCTACTTTTTTACCTGAAGGCGTCACACCTTTCGTAAAAATTGAAGTCACATTATCCCATTCCTTTATTCTTTTTGTATCCATACCCAAAATATTTCCAGATGGAACCAATTTTGGAAGGCTGAAGTATTCTGTATCAACTAGATCAAAACTATTTGGCTGGGTTAAAACGCGTTTAGTAACCTCGTCAGTTGTTACCGCGATAAACTTTACTTTTAGGCCTGTATCTTCAAATAACTTTTTTTGAACTTCATCACCCATACTTACAGCTGTTCCAAGATATCTCAAAGTTATTGGATCAGACGAAATAACGCTTGGGGCATATAAAGCGGTGAATGTAGCTGCAGTTGTTCCAGCACCTAATTTCAGCAGCTTTCTTCTAGAAATTGTTGAAAATCCTTTAGAATTCATTTGTTTTACTCCTTTGAACTTTTTCTATTCACAATATCACTAGGCAATAAAGACGAGCTCATCTCCAGCTTTTCTTTCTGTTAGATAGAAAAAAACTCATTACATTCTATTTATGTCTAAATATTAGGCAAAAAACCGGATATAATGAATATTTAAATGGAAAGAAAAACCTTTTAAGAAGGATTCCTTTATTTCTTGCAAATAATGAGTTTCATTCTTATTAGTGAATTATCGAACGATGGATAAGAATGGAAAATAATCTTGAATTAGTTGAAGTTAAAAAGGCTTATGGTAACTTTGATGCCATTAAAGGTATTAACTTAAAAATAGCGGAGGGATCATATTGCTGTCTTCTTGGTCCCTCAGGGTGTGGTAAAACCTCACTACTGAGAATGATAGCAGGTCATGAAGAAATAACTGAAGGCGAGATTTTTCTTGGTACTTCTAAACTTAATAATCTTACTCCGGCAAATAGAGGGACTTCAATGATGTTTCAAAATTATGCCTTGTTCCCTCACTTAAAAGTCTTAGATAACGTATCATTCGCCCTAAAAATTATGGGACTTCCAGCCAGCGAAAGAAAAAAAGAAGCTCTAAAGTACATTGAGATGGTTCAGATGCAAGGATTTGAGGATAGATTTCCTGAACAACTCTCAGGAGGCCAGAAACAGCGAATAGCCCTAGCAAGGGCTTTAATAACAAAGCCGAGAGTTTTACTTCTGGATGAACCTTTATCTGCCCTTGACCCTGCTCTCAGAGTCATGATGCGAACCGAACTTAAGCAAATGCAAAGAGAGCTAAATATCACATTTATCCATGTCACTCACTCTCAAGAGGAAGCTTTGGCCCTAGCTTCAATTGCTGTCGTTATGAATGAAGGAAAAGTAGAACAAATTGATAATCCCTTGACTATATACAATAAACCAAGAAGTGCCTTTGTTTCTGATTTTATCGGGGGGCATAATATAATCCTTGAGGGAAAAAAAATGTTTTCATTGAGAACCGATAATATTTCGCTAAATAGTATCGGAAACAAAGACCCAAAAAATGCTGAAAAAATGAAAATTGCAGATATTGAGTTTCAAGGTAGTAGGGTAAAAGTTATTTTAAGTAATCAAAAATATACACATTTCAATGTAACAATGAACGACGCAGTATTTTTTAAAAAAGATCTAAAGATTGGCGAGGCAGTATTTTGTTCATGGAGTGTCAAGGACTTGCACCCTCTTCAGTAAACTTCAATACAACATAGTGAAAATTAATTGACAGGCACTTATTTTATAGTCTCCTAGCAACTAGGACGCTTTTCTACTATTTGATCAATAAAGATTTAACTAACTGAAAACAAACAATTTATAGACACAAAAGTGTAAACTAGGTATGCTTTTTTAGGGAGTTAATTAGTAGTCTGCACATGTCAGAAGACAAAAGATAAATTAAAAGGAATACTTGTTCCGGAACAGTCACAAAAAGTGAAGCATGGCTCAAATTACAGCTGGGTTTCAGAGTGCGAAAAACTTGCGTATAGAATCCGAAGGAGAGTTCTTAGCCATACCGTGATCCATGGTGGGTATTTAAGTCAAGCTTGTTCATCTGCCGAAGTTTTCTCATATTTATATGGGAGGGGACTAAAACTTGGAGCAATGGAGGCAGACTTCAATAAATCTGACGTTAGGACTTTTTCGAGGACAAATGATTAGCTAGCTTGACAATAGTTCAATTTAACTGAAAAATGTAAATATGCCTAAAATTGTTAAATATGCTGAAATTTCAAGTGAAGTTATGGCTTCAGGTGTTTCGACCAAAAAGCTACTTAATGAAAAGTCTTTAACTGATAAGAGGATGACATTAGAAGTTCTAAAAATGGATGAAAATTCGGAATTTTTTATAAATAATTCTGAAACTTCTGTTAGTTGGGTTCAGATTTTGGAAGGTGAAATAACTATAAATCAGCATTCCTTAACAAATGCAAATTTAGTGTTTTTCCCTTTACACTTTTATTCAAAAATCAAAGCAAAATCAAATTCAAAGCTTTGTTATGTGTCAATTCCAAATGCAAAGTCTTTCGATAAAAGCCTTGAGTCTAGTAAACTAAAGTCTATGCAAATAATTAATTGGTTTAAAGAGCCGGTATTAAATTCTGAATTTGATAATAGAAAGAGAATTTATGTAATGTCTGAAGCTCTTGCCGATACTTCAGTTGCCAAAGGCGAAATAATTATTTACCCGCCCAATACATCAGCTCCCGAACATTATCATGTTGGAGCTGAACATTTTCAATTCATGATGTCTGGCGAGGGTATTGCAGTTTTAGAAGGAGTTGAACATAAACTTGAAGCTGGTGATCTACTTTACAATTTTGAAAATGAAAATCATTATTTTTATAATAATTCTGATTCTGAATTTGTATTTGTAGAGTTTTTTGTCCCTGGCAAATATAAAACTATTTGGGCGCCAAAGGCAAAAGTATGTACTTGGTTACCAACTGGAAAAAATTATCTTGGTGATACTCCCAGCAGAAATATCGGAAAACATGTGGCGGGTGAGGGAGAAGGAATTTAAATTTTTTCTAACATTACTTAAAGATCATAAAATATTTCTAAATTAACTCTCGTATTCTTGCCAAATCAAAATTCACTATCCATGAATCTTGCTCGGCTGAGGGTGCAGGTTTTTGAAACACTGATTTCGTGCCTAAACGATCCGTATCTACTGATTAGTAAATGTATGGTAATTATTATTATCGGCGGATTTCTATTGTTGTTGTGTGGTAAAAATTATGACTGTAAATTGAGAAACACCTTTTGAAATTTAGATAGAAACAAATTTCTTCTTGAAAAGAAAGAATCTTTTAATTTTGCTATTTGAAAAATGAATTAATTTGTTCATATACTTAAATTAAATGTTTTGTCTTTGGTAATGGATAAAACTCCTGAGCTTATTTAAAGGGCTTTTTATTTGTTGGATTTCTTTCTTAAATTATTGACCATATTTCCCGACAGCTTGTCTAACACAGTCATTATATTTTTAATTTTTGTGAGTTTTATTACTTCGTTTATCTCAGCCATACTTGGTTTGGGTGGTGGGGTTATTTTACTTGGAATTTTTGCTATTTTTTTGGATCCAATTGCAATTATTCCTGTTCATGGTGTAATTCAAGCAGCATCAAATGCAGGTAGGTTAATTACTTTGCTTGACAGAGTTCATACTCCTATCATACTTCCCTTTGTTCTAGGAAGCTTGATCGGCACAACTTTGGGTGGATTCACTTTTTCTCAGATAAACCCCGAGTTTGTACAACTATTTGTTGGAATATTTATAATTTTGACTGTACTAAAATTGTTTCCAAAAATAAAAACAAAATATTTAGTACTTGTAGGTATAGTTTCTAGTTTTTTAACTATCCTGGTTGGTGGTGCAGGTTCTTTTGCTGCAGCAGTCGTAAACTCAATCAAACTGGAAAAATTAAGTCATATAGCCACATTAGCCTTTATGCTATTAATACAACATTTTATGAAAATTATTGTATTTGGGTTCTTGGGCTTTGCCTTTGCTCCGTACATCTCTCTAATAGTTTTGATGATTGTGTCTGGGTTCATGGGAACCCTGATAGGTCGAGTAGTTGTCGTGCGTTTAAACGAAGCTGTTTTTCGTAGAGTTCTTGACATATTCTTAATTTGTTTGGCAGTTAAGTTGATTGTTGGATCTATCTTGGAAACATTCGGGTAAAAATCCTTGATTATATCAATAATTTGGTTAGGTGTAACAAAAAAATATCCCCCCCCATGAACCACTTTTTTTAAGCAAAAGATAAAGTAAGAATTTCTGAAAAACTCTATTTGAATGGCTGGGGTGGCTGGATTCGAACCAGCGGTACACGATACCAAAAACCGTTGCCTTACCACTTGGCTACACCCCATCCGCCCTTTTTTTATTAGGTTTCATTTTTCTGTGCAAGAGGGAAAATGTGTTTAGGTGCCCAAAGGGTGCCCAAACTATTATTTATTTTGAATATGATACTTATTACACTTATGTCTTCCACCCCTAAGAGATATCCTTGAGGGTAGGAATCTTAGTTTATAAATTTAAATTCCTTTAATTTTATTCAATCTTTTGTTCAATTCTTTATTTATATTTTTTATTTCGTAAGGTTTCATTTTTTTCCACCTCTGGCATTCATTACGAGTACGACCACAACCTAAACACCAGCCATTAGGTCCAGAAAAATTACAAACATCAATACAAGGACTTTTAGGTTTTTTCATTCTGATTTTATCGGAGCATTTACTAATCCGGAAATAGTCATTCCTTTTTTTCTTTTTGGTCTTTCAAATTTTCTATGTCCTTTTGTTTTATTTCATTAATTGTTTTTTCTATTCGCCAATCATTAATTGATCCATCCTGATGTCTGACAGTAATTACCGTCTCTAGAGGTGGGCATCCGGGTTCATGGCACCGTAATTCAGCAACTGCTATCGTGGTATTTTCTGATAATCCAAATTGATCAGTAATCAATTCCTTTATTTGACGAACAGAATTACCGTTTGGTCGTTTACGTTCAAATAGGTTTGACATTTGATTCCCCAGCCCAAAGTGTTGTCCACAAAACATTCCCTTTTGAATCACCAATTAGTATATGGGACAGACCAGATGTTATAGCAATTGCGGTTATCTCATTACCGCTAGAACCTTTCAAAATAATTGGCTCTTTCGATTCGATAATTTCTGCTAAGAGTACAGCACCATCCCGAAATCCAACCAGTATAGCTTTTTCTGTGGGTAAAGCTTGGACAAATGTTGCAATTTGCTTTCCTCCATTGGCAACACAAACTGGAGCACGCTCCATGGGTCCATTTTTGCCATCAAATGGCCAGCAAATTGCTTCATCAGCCCCTGATGTTACTAGGTAAGGAGTGTCTCCTACCCAAGCAAAACTCTTAACTTTTGCGGGGTATCCAGTCATAGCTAAGTCAGCTTTATCTCTTATTCTCCAGCCATGAAGTGCATTTTCTTGCATTGCTGTAACAATATACTTACCATCTGGACTGAATGTTACAGATCCATGGAAACCTTTCCATACCAGTTTTGTAGATTTCCATCGTCTATCGCCCTTTTCCCAAATTGTAGTTCCTCCATAATGTGCAACAGCCAGGCGCTTTCCTTTGTTGTCAAAAGCGAGTCCTCCTACTGTGCTAGAGTGCTTAAGTATTGTTGATTTAAGATGATCTTTGGACCAAACATGAACTGTTGAACCAGAAGAGCAAGCTCTCATACCATTCTTTGCCGCAACGCAATCAACCCATTTAGAGTTGAAATTTGCAATTTCTTTAACTTTACCATTAGTTGAAATTTGTGAAAATCGCCCATCATCGCCCCCAGTTATTATATGATCTTTGTCAGCAGCAAGACATAGAACAACACCTTTGTGAGCCTTTATAGTAGTAAAAGCATGTCCTGGGCGAAAAAAACGGACATTTCCATCTCCAAAACTAACTGCAATGCCATCACAAACTGATACTGCTCCCGTTACAGGTGCTCCAAATGTGTGCTGTATTCCTCTTTTTTCTAACTCTGTTTTATTAAAACCATGTCGTCCAGGTCGACGACGGGGTAAATCTTCAGTTACACTATTTTGCAAGACTCAAATCCTTCTTCTAGTCCCATGTTATGAATGTCTCTTCCAATGAACACAATGCGAGAATTGCGAGGCTGGTTCTCCGGCCATTTACCCATCGGTGATCCATCCATTAGCATATGAACTCCCTGAAAGACAAAGCGTTCGTCCTGCTCGGCAAAATCGAGAATACCCTTCGATCTCAAAATATCTTGGCCTCTTGTTTGCAAAAGCTTTCCAAACCAATTCTGAAATTTTTCAAAATCAAGAGGAATATCTGAAGTAAATGAGATACTAGTAATGTCATCATCGTGCTCATGGTCGTGATCTGAATCAAGAAAATCTGGCTCTACTTCTAGAACACGATCTAAACTAAAAGCATTTAGACCAACAATTTCATCCAGCGGGGTTACACAGCGCGAAGTTCTAATAATTTTTGCATAAGGATTGATTTTACGAATACGTGCTTCAACTTGTTCAAGGCCATCTTTTTTTATGATGTCAGTCTTATTAAGTAGAACTACGTCAGCAAATGCTATTTGTTCTTCTGCTTCATGATGTTCCCCTAACTGATTTTCGAGATGCACTGCATCTGCTACAGTAACAATAGCGTCTAGTTTAGTGCGATCTGCAACATCTTGGTCTACAAAAAATGTTTGAGCAACAGGAGCTGGATCAGCAAGACCAGTAGTTTCTACAATAATAGCATCAAGTTCATCAGCTCGTTTCATTAAGCCACTTAGAATACGTATTAAGTCACCCCGAACTGTACAACAGATACATCCATTGTTCATCTCAAAAACTTCTTCATCAGCATCAACAACCAGGTCGTTGTCTATTCCTTCCTCACCAAATTCGTTTACAATAACTGCATATCGTTTACCATGACGTTCTGTTAAAATACGATTAAGAAGAGTAGTTTTTCCCGCTCCCAGAAAACCTGTAAGGACAGTTACTGGTACTTTTGAAGTATTGTTCATTATTTTTCCTTTCAATTTATTTATAGATTGGAATTGCAATCCACACATTGACCGCGAATTTCTAAAATTGGGTTGTTAGGCAAAAAACCAGTGCGTTTTGTTAGTTTTTTTATACTTTGGGTTAAACTAGCATCAAGATGTTCAGTTACACTTCCACAATCATCACAGATTTCAAAAATAGGCATGTTCTTATTGTGGGTCTCGCAACAGACTTTCCAAGCATTCAAAGATTCTATTCTATGAATTAGACCTGCTTCAAGTAATTTTTCTAAAGCTCTGTAGACAGTAGTGGGTGCAACTATTCCTTTAGAATGCAAGTCATTAAGTAATTCATAAGCGGTAAGTGGAGCTTCTTTATCCTTTAAATAATTATATACTATTTCGGTATTATTTAAATTATTTTGACTCGTTCTCATCAAAGTATCTCCCAATTAAGTTCAGTAACTTTTTAGAATAAATGTTATAACATAACATAATTAGCTTGACAATCAGTTAGAATCTAAATTAACAAGCAATGTTACATTATAACATTGTAGTCATATGAAAATTAAAATACCCACTTTATCAATCTGCCTTTCTTGTCGTGATGGTCGCGAGAACTTTTATGTGACTAGGGGAGGAAAGAGATTTGCAGACAAATTATTGAATAAAACCATACTCCAAAATAGAGTTAATTTCAGGGGTGTCAATTGTATGAGCAATTGTGATCGTGCCTGCACTCTCTCTTTAACCGCGGAGAAAAGCTTTACATATATCTTCGGCGATATTGATCCAGAAAAATCAGAATATGCTGAATCTTTGATAGAGTTGGTATCAAAATACACTTCTAGTGCTGATGGTTTCTTAAGACGTAGGAACAGGCCATCATTATTTCAATCAAGTATTCTTGGGAGGCTTCCACCAATTGAGAGCAATTCTCCTATAGTAACTGACTTAAATAGAGGCTTCCCCAATGAGTAGAGCTGTCTCTATATGTGTTAAAAATGTTAGTTGGTCGGTTCCAATAACTGGAGAAATAATTCTTCAGCCCATCAGCTTTGATTTAAAGCCGGGAAAAATTCTTGGGGTTATTGGCCCGAATGGGTCAGGCAAGTCGACCCTTTTAAGGTTGTTATATCGTTTTTATAAACCCACTTCAGGATTAGTAAAGGTAGGTGAAACAAATATATGGGCCATATCAACCAAAGAGGTTGCACGTAAAATTGCAGCAGTTTTACAAGAACAACCTTCAGATTTCGCCTTAACTGTATTTGAGATAGTATCTCTTGGGCGAACGCCACATCGTAATTGGCTTAGTAGTACTAATGGAATTCATGATAATGAAATTGTAAATAATGCTTTAGAGCGTCTTTCCCTTATTGATTTTGCAGATCGAAAATTAAACACTTTGTCTGGTGGGGAACGTCAGCGAGTAATGGTTGCAAGGGCACTCGCACAGGAGCCAAGTCTCTTGATACTTGATGAACCCACAAACCACCTAGATATAAGACAACAGCTTGAAGTTCTTCATCTAATCCGAAATTTACCCCTCACTATTGTAACTTCTCTACACGACTTAAATATGGCCTCCTCAGTTTGTGATGAAGTTTTACTTTTAAACAGGGGTTACTCCTTGGGATTTGGCCCACCTAAAACTATTTTTTCAGAAACAAAAATTTCTGCAGCTTTTAACGTTGACACTCGTAAAGAAGTGTTAATGCCCAGTAATTCAGAACACATAACTTTTCATCTATAAGGGAGAGTACTAATGAAAATATTAACTTTACTAAAAAACTTTATCCTTATCGTTTTTATTCTTTTTAATTTAGTTGTAGTTGCTGCAGGTAAAACAACAGTTGAAAGTTGTAATAGAACAGTAACATTTGACGAGTCACCAAAAAAAGCTATTTCAAATGACGTGAATTTGACTGAGATGATGCTAGTATTAGGTCTAGCAGATCGGATGGTGGGATATACAGGTATTTCAGGGTGGAAAACTTTGGATGAGGAAATGAGAGCGGGCGTTAAGGAATTACCAGAGCTATCACAAAAATATCCCTCTAAAGAGGTATTAGTTGGTGCTGATGCGGATTTCTTTTTTGCTGGTTGGAATTATGGCATGAAAGTTGGTGGTGAAGTCACCCCTGAAACTTTAGAACCTTTTGGAATAAAGGTTTATGAGTTAACTGAAAGCTGTATTCATATCATGAATAAGAGCAAGGCCAATATGGAGGACATGTATAATGATCTCTTAAACCTAGGGCGCATTTTTGATGTACAGGATAAAGCAACGGAAATTGTTGAGAATTATCGCAGTAAAATTTCTGAGTTAACTAAAAACATTAATGCAGCTGATCCCTTACGTGTTTTTGTCTATGATAGTGGTGAGGATACGCCATTTACTGCTGGATACTATGCAATGCCAACAGCTCTAATTGAGGCATCGGGTGGTATAAATATAATGAATGATTTTAAAAAAAGTTGGGGTACAGTGACTTGGGAAGAAGTCATAGACAGGAATCCAGAAGTTATAGTTATTGTTAATTATGGTAATGTCACTGCCGAACAAAAAAGAGAATTTATGATTTCAAACCCTGCTTTTGCAGAATTAGATGCAGTAAAAAATGATCGTTTTGTTACTTTAGAATATGTAGAAGCTACACCAGGACCTCGAAATATCAAAGCAATAAAAAAGCTCTCAGAGGCCTTTTGGAGCAATTAATAAAGTGAGGAAACAAATGAGTTTCTAATGCCACTAAATGAAAAGATCGCTACATTTCCATTCATATTTGTAGCTATCATCTCGCTTTTAATTTCTTTATCAGTTGCGATTTCTGTTGGTTCTGTCCCAGTTCACCTTAGTACGGTTTGGGGTGTTCTTTTAAACAAACTATCACCAGAAATAATTCAGCAAACCTGGAGTAAAGGGCGAGAGGCTATTGTTTGGGATATTAGATTCCCTAGAGCACTTTTAAGCATCATGGTTGGGTCTGGGTTAGCTACTGTGGGTGCCTGTCTTCAAGCGGTGACCCGGAATCCTCTGGCAGATCCTCATTTACTAGGTATTTCTTCAGGTGCTGCATTTGGAGCTATTCTTGCTCTTTTACACACTGGGTTATTTATTGGTCTACTTACAGTTCCCCTTCTAGCATTTATTGGAGCTTTATTTGCAACAGTTCTAATACTCGGAGTTTCACGATTTACAGGCGCCACTAGTGCTGACCGCTTAGTCCTTACAGGTGTTGCTGTCTCCTTTGTAATAATGGCCGGAGCAAATATACTTATCTTTCTGGGTGATACTAGAGCAACTCATACTGTAGTCTTTTGGATGCTTGGTGGGCTAGGTTTTGCGCAATGGAGCCAGTTAATATATCCGTTTGTTATTTTAATTTTATGTGGTTCATGGATTCTCAGTAAGGTAAGTACATTAAATGCAATGACAGTGGGAGATGAAACAGCCTATACACTAGGTATCCAAGTTGCTCGTTTTCGTTTAGTTGTTTTTGTTGTTTGCGCACTAATTACAGGGGTAATGGTTGCTTTTTCAGGAATTATCGGTTTTGTTGGTCTCATGGTCCCTCATATCGTAAGAATGCTAGTAGGCGGAGATTACATTCGTGTTATACCAGTATCCGCTATTCTTGGAGCAATTCTTTTACTCTGGGCTGATATTGCGGCTCGCACTATAATGGCCCCTGAAGATATACCTATTGGTATAGTTACTGGATTAGTGGGTGGAGCCTTCTTTATTTGGTTATTAGGAAAGAAATAGCCAATATTAGGTGCTATTTAGAAATTAATTTATTTGTTGGTGATTTGCAGATAGTACAGCAATCTATGAAGGCTAGCTCCTAGGTTGCCCAAAAGTTGCCCAAATTACTGAAAGCATAGATAAAGCATAAGAAAGGTGATTAGGTTTATCCCTTATTTCACTGAATATTTGAGAAGCATGAGGACGATGATAAGGGTTTCCTGAGA
>CACIIZ010000037.1 GCA_902586855.1 uncultured Alphaproteobacteria bacterium
GTGAACTTAGCTATTCTCTACCAGGAAAAATGATACTGGTGAAGGGCCAATCCTTTTCCAACCAAGATCGAAGAAACAGTCCAAGACGGCCCTCAAGACCATTAGATAGATGATCTTCACGGATCCAGTAAAATACTTGTACGATGTTATTCGAGGAATTTACGGGATAAATATAGCAGCATCCAAGACATTTATTTTGATCAAGATTTAGTACGGTATATGTAAAAGAGTGCCTTAGTGTGAATTCTCTCTGATGCCAGCCGAGATCAATTAGGTTTTCTTCAATTGTTAAACCAAGTGGCCAAGGATCCATTGGGTCCATTAAGCCTTGGAGGTGACCGATTGAAGATGTCACAGCATCAAAATCTTCTGTTAAATGTTGGATAGTTAAGGGTTTTAAAATAAATTCTGAAGTTTCTGCTTTTTCAGGAACTATAAAATGGCTAGGAACTATTGGGCGAGAATACATTTTTGATTAGATTTCTTCATAAATTAAAGCTATCGAGATTTTCCTACCATCATAAAAAGGTATATTCCAAATAAAACTATTGCTAGTGATGTTAAATGAAAAATTTCAAGATTTTCCTTTAATATCAGTATTCCAAGAAATGCAGAAAATATTGGCATTAAGTTTATAAACAATCCAGCTTTACCAGCTCCAATCAATTCAACACCACGTATAAATAATAACTGTGACAAAAGGGAAGGAATGAATGCAATATAAAGAATTATAAAATATTCAGATAATTCTGATGGCCACTTTACTAATTCATAATAATATTCAACTAACAACAATCCTGTTGCGGAAAACAAAGCTGTCACTGAAAAGTAAAACATCATAACTAAAGGATTGATTTCGGGTTTTTTTCGTAAACCGAGAGTAAAACCAGCATACAAAAAACAAGATAGGAACATTATTAAGTCACCATAATTTAAAGTGAGCAAAAATAATACTTTGATATTAGCTTTGCTAACCAAAATCAAAATTCCAGCAAAAGTCAAAATTAACCCTATTATTTGAATAACATTCGTTTTTTCTCTATAAAATAACACCGATCCTGCTAAGATTATTGCTGGCATTACTCCTTGAATAATACCAAGATTTATTGCAGTTGTATGTTGAGCGGCTATATAAAAAAGAGAATTAAACCCAGTATATCCTACTCCGCCCATCAAAAAAAGCCATCGAATTTTACCCTTTAGGGTTGGTAATGAGTTTACGATATTAGTGGGTCTTAAAAGAAATAGAAAAGTAGCGACAATAGCCCATCTCGAAAAAACTATTACCATGGGAGATATTTCTCCAGAAGATAAACGTCCTGCAATCGTGTTGCCAGCCCATCCCAACATGCAAAGAACAAGTAACAGGAAAGCATTATCAATTGTGAACTTTTTAAGGAGTGTTAACATTATAAATTAGTTATAAAAGTATTTTTTATATTGTTTTTAATGATTAATCATTTAATTAAGAGTTTTATTGGATTCTTTTTATTTGTTATCGGGGTTGTCGATAGCTAGGGTAATACTATCAGTTATTGATGGCCTCGAGGTATAGTAAAAAATGAAACCGAAATTACATCATGTCAATTTCTCTACAAAAAATGTGGCTCAAATGAGTGAGTTTTACAAGAGAATTTTATTCCTTGAAACAGAAACAAAAGACATTCCAAAATTAGATAAAACTAAAGCTTATTCTGGTGATGTAGAGTTTATTACCGATGGAAAGGTACAAACACATCTAGCTGAACTCGATTTCAATCTTAATTTCAAGACTGGCCATTCTATTAATCCTTTAGCTAGAGGTCATATTGCTTTTCGGACTGAAAACCTAGAAGAATTCAAAAAGCATCTTGAATCACAGAACATAAATTTTTCTGACTGGGGAGAAACTGCAGTATCTGGATGGAAGCAAATCTTTTTTTATGACCCCGACGGTAATATTATAGAAGTGCATGAGAAGAATGCTGATTGATCGATTATGATTTATTTTCTTAATGATAGTATACAAAAAAATATACTTCATTCGGCAGCTTCATATTCACTCATCGGTGGACAGGAACAAATTAGATTTCTATCACCATAGGCGTTGTCAACACGGTTAACAGGGGACCAATATTTATCCACTCGAAATGCTCCTGGTGGATAGCAAGCTTGTTCTCGAGAGTATGGTCTATCCCACTCCCCAACTAAGTCTTCAACGGTGTGAGGTGCATTTTTGAGTGGATTGTTGGCCCTATCAAAAACGCCAGATTCTATGTCCTTACATTCCGAATGGATAGAGATCATGGCATCACAAAATCGATCTAATTCAGCCTTAGTTTCAGATTCTGTTGGTTCGATCATAAGAGTTCCAGATACAGGCCAACTCATCGTTGGTCCATGAAAGCCCGAGTCAATAAGCCTTTTTGCAATATCATCTACGGTGACGTCGCAAATTTCTTTCAGTGGTCGCGTATCAATGATGCATTCATGTGCTACTCGATTATTACGTCCAGAAAAGAGTATTGGAAAGTAATTACTCAAGCGTTTGGCGATATAGTTGGCATTAAGTATTGCGACTTTAGAAGCTTGCGATAATCCTTCCCCACCCATCATTAGTACATAAGCCCAACTAATAGGTAATAGAGAAGGGGACCCAAATGGGGCTGCAGAAACCGTGTTTAATGTACCGTTGATAAATGGATGTTCAGGTAGAAATGATCTCAGGTGATCTTTTACACCAATCGGTCCCATGCCTGGCCCCCCACCTCCATGCGGAATGCAGAATGTTTTATGAAGATTAAGATGACTTACATCACCTCCTATTTTCCCTGGCTGGATTATGCCAACTAGCGCATTCATATTAGCTCCATCAATATAGACCTGCCCACCATATTCATGGGTTATGTTACATACTTCTTTTACTGTATCCTCAAAAACTCCATGGGTAGAGGGATATGTGATCATGCAAGCAGCTAAAGAATCTCTATTTTCTTTCGCTTTTTTTCTAAAATCTTCTAAATCGATATCTCCATTGTCGGAAGATTGAACTGCAATGACGCTATATCCAACCATTTGTGCTGAAGCTGGATTTGTTCCATGTGCAGAATCTGGAATAAGACAAATATTTCTTTGCTTTTCATCTCTTGATTCGTGGTAAGATCTAATAGTTAATAGACCAGCATATTCTCCTTGAGCACCAGAATTTGGTTGCATTGAAATAGCGTCATAACCTGTGATTGAGCATAATTTATTACTTAAATCATCAATCATCTCCTTGTATCCCAAGGTTTGATCACTGGGAGCCAAGGGATGTAGTAATGAAAATTCCCTCCAACTTACAGGCATCATTTCTGCTGCGGAGTTCAATTTCATCGTGCAAGATCCTAAGGGAATCATGGCACGATCTAAAGCAAGGTCTCGATCCGCTAATCTACGCATGTATCTAGTCATTTCTTGCTCAGCTCTATTCATATGAAAGATAGGATGATTTAAAAAACTAGAGGTACGAATTAGGTTTTCTGGAATTCGATAGGTTGGGGTAAAATCAATATCTTTCTTGTCTAACCCAAAAGCTTTCCATACAGATTCTATTATTTCAGGTCTTGTTCTTTCATCCAAAGTTATTCCAATTCTGTCGTTGGAAATCTTCCTGAAATTAATGCCTTCATTGACTCCACTTTTCAAGATCACCGCTTGTGCCTGACCTACCTCTACAGTAATGGTATCAAAGAAATTATCTGGGTTGACTTTATATCCTAATTCTTCCAATCCTATTGCTAATCGAACAGTCTTCCGATGGATTCGTTGAGCTATAGCCTTTAAACCATCGGGGCCATGAAATACGGCATACATAGAAGCCATAACTGCTAAAAGTGCCTGTGCAGTGCAAACATTTGAGGTAGCTTTTTCTCTTCTGATGTGTTGTTCTCTGGTTTGTAATGCAAGCCTAAAAGCTCTATTTCCTCTGCTATCTATTGATACTCCAACAATCCTCCCAGGAAGAGACCTTTTATAGACTTCTTTGGTTGCAATATAGGCAGCGTGAGGCCCTCCAAATCCTACTGGCACCCCAAACCTTTGGGTCGTGCCAACAGCAATGTCTGCGTTCATAGCTCCTGGTTCTTTAAGGATAGTTAAGGACAGCGGATCAGCAGAAAGGATGGCGATAGACCCATTTTGATGCAAAGAGGAAATATGGTCAGTAAAATCAGTAATATTTCCGTATGTGCCCGGGTATTGAAAGATAGCTCCAAAGAAATCACTATTACTTTTGACCTGTTCTGGATCCCCAATTACTATTTTAATATCAAGGGGCTTAGCTCTTGTGCATACAACTGCTATATTTTGAGGATGAGAGTTTTCATCAACAAAAAACTGGTTTGAATTTGATTTTGAAACGCGTTTTGCCATAATCATGGCTTCGGCGGCAGCCGTGGCTTCATCTAATAACGATGCATTAGCTATAGCCATTCCAGTTAAATCAGAAATCATTGTCTGAAAGTTTAATAGTGCTTCCAGCCTACCTTGAGCAATTTCTGGCTGATAGGGTGTATAAGCAGTATACCAAGCAGGATTTTCAAGAATATTACGCTGAATTACAGGAGGGGTTACAGTACCATGATATCCTTGACCAATTAAGGATGTTAGTACTTTATTTTTTGCTGCGGTTACCCTTAAATGGTACAAAACTTCTCTTTCAGACTTCGGTTTTCCCCACACAAGTGGGCTCTGTAAGCGAAGTTCGTTTGGCACCGTTTCTTCAATTAGGGATTCTAAGGATTCTGCACCGACAACCCGTAGCATACTTTGCATTTCTGTTATTGATGGTCCAATATGTCGTCGATTGGCAAAATCATATGGTAAATAGTCAACTGGTTTAAAGGACAATTTTAATACCTCAATTCATTGTGTTAGTTTTTCATACTCTTCTTTGTCCATCAGAGTATCTAAATCAGCTTGGCTCTTGAGTTTCATTTTAAAGAACCAACCTTCACCCATTGGGTCAGAATTTACTATGCTTGGATCCTCTACAATTAAGTTATTAACCTCCGTTATCACGCCATCTAGTGGGGCTAATATATCGGAAGCGGCCTTAACACTTTCAATTACAACAATTTCTTGATTCTTTGTAACCTCTAGGCCATCGGATGGAAGTTCAACAAATACCAGGTCACCAAGTTGTTCAGAAGCAAATTCAGTGATGCCCACTGTAACTACAGCACCTTCCACTTTGAGCCATTCATGTTCTTCAGTATATTTCATGTGCACCTCTATATAGTTTTTTTATATTTATTTGGAATAAATGGAAGATTTGTGATTAAGGCTGGAAGTAGTTTTCCCCTTACTTTTACAAATATTTCTTTATTATCATCTGAAAAAGTTTTTAGGATGCGACCTATGGAAATGGGCTGGTTTAGAGTCGGACTAAAACCTCCAGATGTAATTACTCCAATTTTTGTGTGACCGGCTAGGTCTGCATAAATTTCAGAACCTTGTCGCATTGGTGCCTTCCCAGATGGAAGCAACCCAATTCGAATATAATCTACTCCTAATCTTAATTGATTGAGTATAGTTTTAGCTCCGAGAAAATCTGACCGAGATAAATTCGTTGCTCGTCTAGATTTATGAATTGACCAGGAAAGGGAAGCCTCAGGAGGCGTAATTTTCTCATTAAGTTCATTTCCATAAAGACACAGACCAGCTTCCATTCGTAAACTATCTCTTGCTCCAAGACCAATGGGTTTTAGATGGGCTTTTTTTAAGATGTTTTCAGCAAAGGGAACCACGTTTTCATCATCAATAGAAATTTCAAAGCCATCCTCACCTGTATAACCTGACCTAGATATAAGGCATGGATAAGAAAAAATTTTGGTTTGACGTTGGTCCATAAATCTCATGCCTGAAATTCCAGGACATGCCTCCGAGATAATACTATGTGATAAAGGGCCCTGTATAGCAATTAACGATTTTTTTTTATCCAAATATATATCCCCTCTATCAGAAAGGTGTTCTTTAATATGGTTAAAATCAATATATTTTCGGCTAGCATTAACAACAATGTGGTAATGCGTTCCTCTATTTGCGATTATAATATCGTCAATTGCGCCACCCTGCGAGTTAGTTAAGATGGAATAAGATTGTCGATTTTTAGGTAATGCGAATAAATCGCAAGGCATAAGCCGTTCCAATCCTGCAATCAAATCTTGTTTTTTTCCATTTTTAGGCCAGACTGTAATTTGCCCCATATGACTAACATCAAAAAAACCTGCACATTGTCTTGTATGTAGATGCTCTTTAAGTACACCATCAGTGTACTGAACAGGCATCGAATATCCTGCAAAGGCCACGAATTTCGCTCCCAGAATTTTGTGAAACTCGTATAATGGGGTTCGCTTAACTTGTTCCATTTTTTTGGTGCCTGCAAAGAGTTTTACCAACGATAGTATAGTTTATCCTAGCTCTGCACCCCCTCTGTCCATTTGCCTGAGATTATTATCCCTTCGGCGAACCCTCATAGATTCCTCTCCAGAGTTTCCTTCTGTGGATCGGTTCTTTTGCCTGAGAGTTTCCGGGGTGGTTGCTCCTTCGGCCTTGCACAATACAATGTCTCCCGAACACATGTATAATCTTATGAAAAATGCTTAAGTCGATCAAGTTTTTTTTCGACCCCTGCTTTCAAAATATGGATGTTTTAACTTGTTAATCTAGCTTCACGCACGCAAAGTAAAACTTTAGATATGAAAAATATAAAAACCAGCTAGTTAATTGTAGTATAAATTTTTATATTTTCTTAAATTATTCTTGACGAACTAAAAATGAATATAAGTAGATTTGATTATTGATTATTGATTATTGATTATTGATTATTGATTATAAAGGACATCACTTTTTGTGAATAGGCATTTTGAGTTTCAGATATATTTGTTAGACTACAGTTAAGCACTACCGGAAAGGAATTACTTACCCATGGCATTTGAAAATATCCTTTATAAAGAATCTGATAATTTAGGGCTAATCACAATAAACCGACCTAAAAAATTTAATGCTATATCACTTGATACTTTACGTGAACTAGAAGAGTCACTTGAAATAGCTGCACAAAGTGAGGCTATCAAAGTTATCGGAATTACAGGTGCAGGAAATAAGTCTTTTGCATCGGGATCAGACTTGAGTGAAGTTAAACATAGGGATTTGCGAAAAGCATTAGAACCGATTATTCAAGGGTTAGCAGATAAAATGGAAAGGACACCAAAACCGATAATTGCAGCTATTAACGGTGTCTGTATGGGGGGAGGGTTGGAAGTAGCTCTCGGATGTGACATTAGGATAGCCAGCCCTAAAGCACTTTTTGCGACTCCAGAGGGAAAGCTTGGGATCATACCGGGAGGTGGCGCAACTGCGAGATTGCCGCGAATAATAGGACGTAGTTGGGGTATGGAAATGTTGCTTATGGGCGAAAATATTACAGCAGAGAAGGCTCTACAAATAGGTTTAATCACTAGGCTTGTTCCTGAGGAAGACTTAATTGGAGAGCTAACAATAATGGCAAACAAGCTGGCTAAATTTGCTCCTTTTGTACCTCGAACTATAAAAGCTGTTGTGAATTTTGGGATGGAGGCTAGTCTTGCTGGGGCCTTAATGTTTGAGAAATACGCCCAGGGTGCCTTAGTTCAGACAAAAGACAAGCAAGAAGGTATAAGCGCATTCTTAGAGAAACGAGAACCACATTTTAAAGGTGATTAGGGATGAAAATCGAAGGCTTATTTTTCTAACAATAAATCAAATTAATTCATTGTAAATATAGAGTGGATGAAAGGGGTACTAAACAGCCCACTCTCCGCTTCTGAATATAGGTGTTGCTGACTTTTCATCATGAAATCCATCGATATTAATTGATTTTGAGCCAATCATCCAATCGATATGTATCATGCTGGAATTTCCTCCAAATTTTTTAATTGTCTTTTTTGATAATACGTCCGGATCTTTAAAACACTTAGAGTAGCATTGTCCCAATGCGATATGACATGCTGCATTCTCATCGAACAGTGTATTGAAGAATAGCAGTTTTGACTGTGATATAGGGGAACTATCTGGAACCAAAGCTACTTCGCCTAAACGTCTCGCCCCTTCATCTACATCCAGGACCTTAGTTAAGACTTCTTTCCCTTTTTTTGCTTTAGCTTCGATAATTTTTCCATCTTTAAAAACAACCCTAATGTCATCAATTAAAGTACCTTGATATGATAAAGGTTTTGTTGAACTTACAGTGCCTTCAACTCTTAAACGATGTGGAGTTGTAAAAACTTCTTCAGAAGGAATATTGGGATTGCAAGTTATCCCGTTCTTGCATTTAGATGCCCCACCCATCCAGGCATGATTTTCTGCCAGGCCTACTTTAAGGTTGGTCCCAGGTCCGCTGAAATGTAAAAAACTAAAATTCTGGTGAGTTAACCATGAAGATCTTTTAAGCAGATTGGCATTATGTCTTACCCAGGCTTCGCTTGGTTTCGGCGTATTAACACGCGAAGCTGAGAATATTGCCTCAGCTAACTGACTCTGAGCTTCATTTATCGGGAGTTTAGGGAACACTCTTGCTGCCCAATGGCGCCCTGGCCATGCAATGATATTCCAATTGATGTTAAAATTGGTTATGCTCTCCCGAGCGGGTTTTGACGCTTTAGACACTGCTTTATTTGATCTACCAATCTTTTCCGGATCCTGAGACTCCAGCAACATAGGATCATCTCCAACAATGGCTAATCTCGCTGTATTATTGTCAAATGCCTCTGACATGCCGCTGTAAAGCCAACTTGGAGCCTTATCGAAGGAACTATCTGGTGCATGTTCGTATCGGGCTAGTGTTAATTCAGGATCAGAAAAAATAGGGGTGATCAGATTGGCTCCAGCCTTGTACGCATGAATTGCTATCTTCCTCACCAACGGTAGGGCTTCTACAGGGGATGTAACGAGTAGATTTTGACCAGGTTTAATAGACAATCCTGTATTAATTGCGAGCTCAGCAAGTTTATCAAGTTTTTTGTCATCAATCTCAAAATTAGAAGTCATTTCATTTCTCCTCATAAACTTTCTTAATATAAGTTTATTTTGTTAATGTCTTTTTCATTGCTTTGATAAACCTAAAATGTTGAACACATATGTAACAGTACAAGCAACCTGAGACAAACATAGCTAATTTTGATAAATCAGCCCAGAAGTTGTCAAAACCATGGCCAGATATGAAGCTTCTAAATAAATCTGCCCCTCCAATTATTGATAAAACACCAAATAAGACTACGATATGCATGAATAATTTCTGCTTTGTGGGTAATATTTTGGAAAGAAATGAAAAAACCAATACTGGTAGACCCAAAAAAGTAGGGATCATAGATGTAATAGAACTACTTTCACTTAGATGAGTGACCCCCAGACCCCACACAATGAGAAAAACTCCGAAAACGATAGAACTATCAATCGCATTGAGTCCCAAGAATCTATATTGTGATGACATGCTTTCTGACATTTTCTCTCCTGTGCTTCAACGGAAATTAATATAATTTTTTGACATTAGTTAGAATTGTCCTCACTGAATGGTGAGGACTAGTGGGATCGTGTACAATTTCATATAGTAACTTTGCAGAGTAAAACAATGTGGCTTACCAAAAGACTATGAAACAAAATAAAAAGCACTCTGTTTATACATACGTTGAATGATAGGACATCTGAAATTGTTTACGGACACTTTTCACGGTTTCTCTTTTAAATAAAAACTGATTGGGATTGTTACCATATTCGTGATTGAAGAAAGGAAATTAATCCAGTAAGTTTTGGACCATGTTTGGAATTAAGGCAAAAACAAACAAAAGATTTACAATTAAAGCTTTTGATCAAGAGGGTGAGCGACCTATGGAATTAGCTCATCCAGAAAATATGAAATCACATCCATGGTCTTACATGGAATTACCATTAGATCCCGAATATTCACTTTATAATAATAGGATGACTCCAGAATATTTAAACAATATTACACCAGATGAGCAATACTGGGCCGTTAGATCGGGAGTGATATTACGGAATACAGGAGAATTCCCTGTCGAAATTTCTGGTCCTGACTCACTTGATTTTGCAAATTATATTTTTACCAGGGACGTGAAAATAATTAAATCTGGGAGGTGTTCTTACCAGTTTGCATGTTATCATGATGGAGGTATTATCACAGATGGTGTGATGTTGCATTTTAGTGATCAAAAATTGTGGATGGCCCAAGCAGATGGTGATTTACTGAATTGGTATTTGGCCAATGCAAGAGATTTTGATGTTGAGATCACAGATCCAAACGTGTGGATTAGTCAAATCCAAGGACCTAAATCTATGGATCTATTACAAAGTTTGGTAGACCATGAGTTTCCAAACCAATGGAATTATTTCGATATGGCTACGGTTATGATTGCAGGAGAAGAAGTCACAATAACAAGAACTGGTTTTTCAAATGAGCTTGGGTGGGAAATTTATCTTAGGCCAAACAATGATGTTTTAAAGATTGGTGAAAAATTATGGAAAATTGGAAAAGAACTCGATTTAAAATTGACTGGAACACCTGTTTTTCGGGCAAGAAGAATTGAAGCAGGCCTATTATCTGCTGGAAGAGATTTTAATCGATTTACGAATCCATATGAGGTTGGTTTAGGAAAATTTGTCGATATGAATAAGGGTGAATTCATCGGGCGTTCTTCATTATTGTCATGCGATAAATCAATTAAACTTCGGGGCATGAGAGTCATAAATGGAATAGCAAAAACTGGTAAATCTATTTTTTTTAAAGATAAGTTGGTGGGTGAGGTGACGTCATCAAGTTGGTCTCCCTATCAAGAATGTGGAGTTTCTATTGTCAGATTCTATGATACTTCAAATCTAACGGACAACCTTGTTGTCGATGTCTTAGACAACCAACACAAACAGCTAAAAGGCTATATCTGTGAGCTTCCAATGTATGATAAAGAAGGAGAAATAGTAAGAGGGATTGACCGAAATTTTCCCAAAGACCCAAATCCCTGGAATGGGAAACCGGATTTTTGATCGACCAAGCTAAATATTATGAGAAAAAATATTAAGAATACTATTTCTGGCAAAACAGGGATTATTGCTCACATTGGTTACCCAACAACAACATTTACCGCACCTATGATCTTAAACCCATGTTTTGAAACATTGAAAGCTCAATTGGTTGTTATTCCGATGGCTTGTAAGGCAGAAGATTTAAGTAGGCTGATGAATGGACTTCTACGGCTGGAAAATTTTGTTGGTGCTCTGATTACTATGCCTCATAAGCAAAAAATTTTACAGTATTTAAAGTTTAAAAGCCATTTAGTGGACTTATCTTCCTCTTGCAATATTTTAAAACTAAATAAATCAAGGGAAGTAGTAGGTGAAATGTATGATAGTAAAGGATTATTGAATGTGATGTATGAAAGGGGAGTTAATCTTCAAGGTGCATCAATCCTTCTCATCGGGGCTGGTGGAGTTGGTTCAGCAATAGCTTTTTCGTTGGGCCGCACTGGAGTAAATAAATTAACCATCAAAGATTTAGATTATTTGAAAAGTGCCCAACTTTGTAAAAAAATCAAAAAGTTTTTTCCAAAAATACTAGTTAATATTTGGGATGGAAAAGAAACTGACTTGGACATTATAATCAATGCAAGTCCAGCCGGGATGAAAGCAGCTAAGGAGCTCCCAATTGCAATAAACCAAATAAAATCAGCAGAAGTTGTTGCAGATTTTGTCTTAACTTCCTCAGAAAGTAGTTTAATTAACATTGCCAGGAAAAATGGAAGTAAAGTCATTTCTGGAAACGATATTCTCATGGCGCAGATACCTGAAATACTTAATTTTTTTGGGTTAAAGAAAATCTCTATAAAAACAATAAAAACAATATCAAATTTTTGATTTTCTGAAAGAAATAAGCGGTTCTATACTCATTTTATGGTGTGTGTGATTAGAAAATTCACCTGAATTGTCGTATGCTTATGGCGAGTGATCTTTACAAAGCATTCTATTTGTTTTTATTGAGTTTAAAACTTCTTGAGATAAACTCCGGTGGTCTTTTTCTGATCCATTTAACGAATTTCTCTATTCTCGGATGTTTTCGAATAGCCTCGAAATTACTATAAGTAGACGCCAATTCTTTTTCATTAATCATTGCATGTATTTGCTTGTGGCATATATGATGAAGCAGTACCGTTACTCCACCTTTGCCCCCTTTCGATTTCGGTACCAAGTGATGTAAACTTTGTGGGACATAATCGGGTATTTCTCGACCACAAAGTTGGCAAATTTTTTTTTGAGATAAAGTCACATTTCAATCATCGAATTTTCACTTTCTCATGAACCGTTTTGGTTGTGTCTCATTATAACAGAAAAGTGGACCATCTAACAAATGGTCCACAAGTATGCTTAATTAAAATTTTATGTCCACATATGGTATAACTGGCCTAGCGCTATGGCTAAGAAGGTCAAAGAGTAAGCAGTTTTCCACATACCTATTGGCGCGTCTTTACCTAGTTGACCCAAATTACTATTAGCCTCCTGCTCATCCATATCGGCAAGATAGGCCTTAAACGTATCGATTTGGTTTAATCCAGCAATTAAAGCAAATACTAATGTACCTATAACCAATATGGAAACAGGTATGACCGCTTCAGTCCCAGTTGAGACAATGTATACTGATACTAAGTTTGAAAGCATTGATGTAAAAGTAATCCACTGAAAATCGCGCCCTATGAAACTTCCAGTGATTGCTCTTGCTTGCCTGTCTATTACTGCTTTGTCCATGAGATTTCTCCTCTTATTTGACACAAAATTAATCGACAGTTTAGCTTTACATATCTAATTAATTTTTCAAGTATTACCCCACGTAAATACTAATGAAAGTTAGTGTCGAGTGAGCCGCAAATTCTTCCCATTTGACTTGGTCAAAAATCTTAATCTTCATATGGAACGAAAAATATTTTAACTTGTAGTTTTTAAACCTTCATAATCATTGATATCTTTGGCATTTTTAGCAGGATTAGCTTTTAATTCCCTATATTCTTGGTCTGTAAAGACTCTTGAGCGGGTTAAGAATCTTTTGCCAGTTGGGCCTTCTAAGCTAAACATGCCTCCTCGGCCTGGCACAACATCAATTATCAAATGGGTGTGCTCCCAATAAGAGTATTGGTCCTCTGCGATAAAAAAGGGTTGGGACTGAATCGAGCCTAGATAAATATCTCTAGATCCCACTCTAAATTCATTTCTTGGAAAGCACATAGGTGCAGAACCATCGCAACAACCGCCGGATTGATGAAAAACCACTGGTCCATGGATTTCGACTAGTTCCTTAACTAGATCTGCAGTTTCTTTTGTTGATGAGAGTCTCTTTATCATAATAATTCCAGCTAGTCCTTCACCATTTTCAACAGGTAAATTTAAAATTTTAACTACAGGAGTACAATAAAAGTTAACACAAATACAAATAAATTCAAGTTTTGTGGGTCGTGGAGGAGTAGAATTAAGAACGGCTTATGAGATTGGGAAAGTATGAAATATACTATCTGTCAGACTGGAAAATATTTTATTGTTCGGGGCTTTTATACATAAGTTTCATTATGTTCTTGAACAGATAAATTTTTATCTTCGAGCCAATTGAGGGTATCAAAAGTCAGAATTAAACGATCTAAGGCAAGTAGATTTTTCTGGCAGTTAATTTCTTTTAAGCGTTCATATTGATGTTAGATAGTATTGCTAAAACCATGGAATAATCTTATATTTTGAGATAATATTTTAATTAGGTAAAGATAATGACCAAAAAAAGACATTTCATGTGTACGCACACCTGGAACGACCAAGAATCAAAGAAAAGTGTTATCGAAAACACAAAAGGTATGACAGATAAAGATTTTTTTAAGTCTTTAAAAAGTGACCGTGCCGAAACGCTTCAACACTGGATGGGTAAAGATGACTTTTTCTTCTGTCACTGGTTTGCCGAAAGCGAGGAGGCTATTTTTGATAATCTAGAGAAAGCTGGATTTAATTCTTTGATGATGACCTTGCCGAATGAAATGCCACGCTTTGTAAGTGTTTATAATCTCACTAACGAAGAAATGGTAGATCCTGATAAAACGGAGTAGTCATTAATTTAGGGGAAGCCAGTGTGAGCTAGTCAAATACTAAATATGAGATTACAAAAGATATAAAATTATAAAAGTCTCATTTCTCTATATCAAAAAATCATATAAATCAGTTATTTAATTTGCGTTTCTAATTAATTGACCGTAGAAAAAAAGTTGTATAATGGAGGTAATAACGAAAAAGTCTGAGAAAGTGGATATATAATGAGAAAGAACAACTATAAAACAACTATAAACTTATTTATTGTGTTATTTCTGTTCCTCAGCATCAGTCTCAAACAAGTTTATGCTGCAGAGATGATCGGAAAAGAAATTTTGTATGCTAAAGGTGATTGGGAGGTATTATTATTTGATTATGATGATAATAGCACTGCATGTGTTGCTAGAATCCGAGATCTAAACGCTTCGAATGAAACAAGTAGGGAATTACAACTCTATTTAAAAACTGACCTAAACGAATTAGCAATTTTCTATGAACAGGCTATTGGGGGAGACCCTACTGCTAAGAAAGACGAGGACCATTGGGCAAAATTCCATTTTGCTATAGATGATTCACCAGTCTGGTCGTTTGATGCTTGGCGTACGATGAATTGGATAGTGATGGATATGAACGCTAGATCTAAGAGAGATTTCACAAAAATAGCCAATCAACTTAGGAGAGGAAATAAGTTCTTACACTTAGATGAATATTATAATGTAGTCAGTGCTTTTTCATTGAAGGGATCTAATGCATCCATTGATCATCTTGTTCGGTGTATAAATAAATACCTATAACCTCAACAAAGTTTGGTTTTTATCTAGCCAATTCTGATTACTTACATCAATAAAAGCTGTTATCACTGTCCTCCTGGCGTATTTTAAATAGCAAAAAAATCATTGCGTCTGCGATTTTTTTTCTTACAACCAGGAGAACCCAGTATTGTATTACTACCTAGAAGAATCCATCAGGAACTTCGGAATATGATACAAGCACATTTTTTGTTTGCTGATAATGGTTTAGCATCATTTTGTGAGTTTCTCTGCCTATTCCAGAATTCTTATATCCACCAAAAGCTGCGTGAGCAGGGTAGGAGTGGTAGCAGTTGACCCAAACTCGACCGGCTTGTATAGCTCTTCCCATGCGATAACAAATATTTGCATCTCTGGACCAAACGCCTGCTCCAAGGCCATACAATGTATCGTTGGCTATTGCTATTGCTTCAGCTTCATCTTTAAAAGTTGTTACGGACACCACCGGACCAAAGATTTCTTCCTGAAAAATTCGCATCGAGTTGTTACCCTTGAAAGCCGTCGGCTCTACATAAAAACCTCCAGAAAAATTTCCTTCCATTTCTCTTTTTTCTCCACCAAAGAGAACCTCTGCTCCTTCTTGTCTTCCAATATCCAAATAAGACATTATTTTTTCAAATTGCTCATTTGATGCTTGGGCTCCTAGATGAGTATTTAGATCAAAAGGAGAACCGCAGTTTAATGCGTTAACCCTACTTCTAACCATTTCCATGAAGGGTTCATAAATGTCTTCATGTATCACAGCTCTAGATGGACAGGTACAAACCTCTCCTTGATTAAAATAGGCATGTAAAAATCCCTCGACACATCGAGAAATATATTCATCTGATCCCCCCATAATATCTTTAAAATATATATTAGGACTTTTCCCTCCAAGCTCCAGAGTAACTGGAATCAAGTTTTCAGAAGCATATTGAAGAATTAGCCTTCCAGTCGTTGTTTCACCAGTAAACCCAACCTTGTTTACTCTTTTACTTGAAGCTAATGGCTTTCCAGCTTCCACCCCAAAACCATGTACAATGTTAACTACTCCAGGAGGAAGAAGATCTCCTATCGTCTCCATTAACACATTGATAGAGAAAGGTGTTTGTTCAGCTGGCTTTAGTACCACTGCATTTCCGGCAGCTAAAGCAGGTGCAAGTTTCCAGGCTGCCATGAGAATTGGAAAATTCCATGGAATGATTTGACCTACTACTCCCAAAGGTTCAGGGTAATGATAAGCCATCATTCCTTGAGCAGAGTTTCCACCACCGGACTGCATACCATCAATGTTCCCGATTGTCCCTTCTTGAGCTCTGATTGCACCAGCGAAATAACGAAAATGATCAACAGTTAGTGGAATATCTGCTGCAAAAGGTTCCCTAATTGGCTTACCATTGTCTAAAGTTTCAGCTAGAGCTAACTTTTCAATATTTTCTTCAATTCTATCAGCTATTTTAAGAAGAATATTGGCCCTATCGGCTGGACCGGTCTTTCCCCAATCGGGTGCTGCTTTATGTGCCGCATCCAGCGCTGAGTCCACATCAGATGCATTGGAGCGGGGTACCTCGCAAATTACTTTTCCACTTGTTGGTGAGATGTTTTCAAAATAGTTTCCAGATTTGGGTTTTTGCCAATCTCCGGCGATAAAATTTTCATATCTTGAACTTGGTTTTAATTTAGATCCGTCGTCTCCCGGATAAATAAATGGGGTTGTTTGATCCATCAGTCAGTCCCTCTCTTGATAACTTTTAAATTTCATACAGTGTACTTCAACATTATAATCCTGAATGAAATAGTCAAGTATTGGATTATGGCATAACCCTATTTTCAAATCTCTTTTAACCGTTGACATATACATCATCCCAATGTATACCCTAGTGAAATACTCAGATTTAATATTAGCCATCAAATTATGACAGCCACCGGTGACAAGAACGAGGAAAAACCATGGCTAGACATTTTCTACTTGATAAAAGGGTGTTAAAACGCTTGTTAGCTTTAATAGCATCTGAATTTAAAAATTTACTATCTGAAATGAAATTTTGGTCTCCCTTTAATCGATTACCTTGATGAAACATGTCAATTTTCCTTAAATCGATCCGAGGCTGGCTTAAAGTAACCCCTGAAGAACACGTAACTCCTGAAGAACACATTGCAGAGACTAAGTATGATTCCAGTGTGGGAAATATAGAGCATTTTCTTGAAGATCTAAGCCCTTTTTATTCGGAAAAATCAATAGAAGATATGGGGCTGTTAGAACTCTTGTCACGTATAAAGAAAACAGGAGATCATTGAAATAATGCTAAAGCCTGAACACGATACAGAGGCCGAAAGAGTTCAAAAAATAGGGGGAGAACCTGTTGGGTTAATGGCGAATTTATCACCAGAAGAATATGTGGCAGTAAGTTTTTTTACGTCGCTGGTGCGACGGAGCAGATTCTAAACTTTTTTAAAAAAAAGAGTTAGTGATTAATTTAAGTTATGGCTTTGGAGAAGAAACAATACAAAACTTCTCTGATATTTGCGAAATAATGTTTAAATATGGGAGAAGACATCTCATCAGACATCAAACTAACTGCACTTGTGTTGGTGCAGATGAAAGTTGCTTTGCTCAATTAATCACGAGAGCGGTCTGCGAGGAAAAAGAAGATTCGATGCTTATTGCACTATTATTAGTCCCTCCCGTTTTTGCAGCACCGTTAGTCGAGCTCTCCCTTGAAGTGGGAATAGCAATAAAGTCTTTAGTAAATAAAGAAAAGCAGCTAGTGTTGGATAAACTCAACTAAGCAAATCAACCATTGATTTTTGATCTACTAAGTCAAATTTTAAGTCCTTCTAGGAGAAAGTTATGTATGTTGCAATGAACCGCTTTAAAATAAAAAATGGGAAAGAAAATGCTTTTGAGGAGATTTGGAGGGGCAGAGATTCCCATTTAAAAAATGTACCTGGGTTCAGGGAATTTCGATTGCTAAAGGGCGATGCAGAAAATGATTTCACTTTGTATGCTTCCCATACTATTTGGAACTCAAGAAAAGAATTTTTAGCATGGACAAAATCAGAGGCTTTTAGAAAGGCCCATAAGGGTGCAGGTGAACAGAATGAAATTTATTTGGGTCATCCAAAATTTGAAGGTTTTGAGGCAATCCTATGAGTTATCTTTGAGTTATTTTTTTCAATTCTACGAGTGAGTGTTTCTAACGGAAATACTTTAATGATTTAACTAGTTAACTTCTATAGTGCCCTGTTAAAATGAAACTTTTTTACTTTATCATGGGATCAATTCGCAGTAAAAATCGTTCTGACCTTATATTTGAGTAAGGATTAAAAATGAAAACTATTTTAGTTGTTGGGGCAGGGATTGTCGGGATTTCTTCTGCTCTTTGGTTGCAGAGGGCAGGATATCAAGTAACTATTGTAGATCGATATGGCCCTGCTT
>CACIIZ010000038.1 GCA_902586855.1 uncultured Alphaproteobacteria bacterium
TTCATACGTATTGTTCCGCAACCTGTTATGTTAGGTTTTGTTAATGGACTAGCTATAGTCATAGGGTTGGCTCAGGTCCGACAATTCCAAACAATGGATCAGATGGGTGAATTACACTGGATGACTGGAGACATGATGGCGTTTTCAATTCTACTGGTGGGAGTTACCATGGCCATAATATGGGGAACTCCTCAGGTTACCAAGATAATTCCTGGACCATTAACTGCCATTATTTTAGTAACTGTTTTCGTTATTTATTTTGATGTTGGTGTTCCTCTTGTTGGAGATCTGGCCAGTATTTCTGGTGGGCTTCCCAATTTTCATATTCCAATAATTCCTTATGAAATTGATACTTTGATAATTATTGCGCCTTACGCACTGATTCTGGCTATGATAGGCCTAATCGAAAGTTTATTAACCCTAAATCTTGTTGGCGAGATAACTGGAAAAAAAGGTGGGGCAAGCCAAGAGTGTCTTGCTCAAGGAGCAGCAAATACCATAACAGGGTTTTTTGGCGGTATGGGTGGTTGTGCTATGATTGGACAATCAATGATTAATGTAAAATCTGGAGGTAGGACGAGAATTTCTGCGATAATTGGAGCCCTAGCCCTATTATTTTTCATTCTTTACGGCTCCAAATTAATTGAATTAATTCCAATAGCTGCCTTAGTAGGAGTAATGTTTATGGTAGTAATTGGGACCTTTGCTTGGAATTCCATTCGCTTACTTACCAAAGTACCACGATCTGACGCGTTGGTTATCATTTTGGTGACAGTGGTAACAGTTGCTGAAGACTTGGCCGTTGCAGTGGTTGTTGGTGTAATAGTTTCAGCTCTAGTTTATGCTTGGAATTCTGCAAGTCGAATTCATGCTATTAGCCGAGAATCAAAAACGGAGAAAGGAGCCAAGGTTTATGAGATTGATGGCCCCTTATTCTTTGGATCAGTTGAGAGTTTTCTTGATCTTTTTGACCCATCAGCAGATCCTGACACCGTAATCTTAGATTTTACGAAGTCAAAAGTTGTCGATCAGTCCGCATTGAAAGCAATCGAAGATGTTGCAGAAAGGTATGAAAAATCAAAAAGAAAAGTTAAACTTCGACACTTGAGCAGAGATTGCCATTACTTACTCACGCGTACTGGCCAACTCATGATTGATAGTGATGATGATCCCGAATACGCCCTAGCAGTAGATTATGGCGTGCGTATCGGAATTTTGGGAAGATGAGATTACCTGTTTTTACACGGCAAATAGCTTTACTTAAAAATATAGCGGATAGATAATTTATGATCGGTGGTACATTTTTTTTTAAATATTCTTTTGCTATTTATTGAAGCCAAGTGGGCATCCACTCACCGTGAGCGCTAATTAATTTATCTACCAAGTTTTTAATTTGATCTAAATCTAACTCGGCACCAGTGTGAGGATCTAGCATTGCTGCATGATAAATATTTTGGACATCCTCATTAATCAAAGCATTCACCACCAGCTCCTGCACATTGGTGTTTGTACGGATTAATGCGAGGAGGTGCGGTGGAAGAGCAAAGATTTTCTGTGGATTTATACCAGTATTATCAATATCACAGGGTACTTCAACAGCCGCATTAGATGGCAACTCCTCGATATAACCCTCATTAATGACATTGCCATAAACGGTGCATGGCAATCCTGAGGAGAGTGAATTAATGATATCAGCAGCATATTCAGGGCTTTTTTGATGGATGTTAGGTGATTTACCCCTCACTCCTAGCATTAGCTTGTTCCAATCCAAAACTTGTTCTTCACATCGTTTAAGATATTCATCTATAGGGATCTGGAATTTATCAATTAGGTCGGGCCTATGTGATTTAATGAACCAAGGTACATATTCGGCAAAATGTTCTGAAGATTCTGTTACGAAATAACCAAAATGTTCCATAAATTTGTATCTTACAAAATTTGGACATCTTGCATTGGCTCCAGTATTAGCGGCGGCGCTACCATTTTTACCTATTTTTTTCAAAATAGGATAAAGATCTATACTTGTCCCATCATTGTTTATTTGATTGAGCTCTAAGAAGAATGCTAGATGATTTATTCCAGCTACTCTACAACTTATGCTTGAGACATCTATCTCAAGATCTCTAGCTAATTCATCTAAAGTACCTTGTACGGAATGACAGAGACCTATCTGTTTTATATTAGGGTATTTTTCTCCTATGGCCCAAGTATTGATAGCCATAGGATTGACATACTGTAATAGTATAGCATCAGGGCAGACTTTTAGCATATCGTCACATAGTGTCCATAAATAAGGAACAGTTCTTAAACCACGCATTATTCCACCAATTCCTAAAGTATCACCAATGGTTTGTTGCAAATTATACTGCTTGGGAATTTCAAAGTCTGTAACTGTGCATGGCTTGAAGCCGCCAATTTGAAACGCTGCAATAACAAAATCAGCGTTTTCCAGGGCCTTTTTCTGATCTGTAAATGTTTTTATTTTTGCGCTACTATTAGAATTAGCTATTAGTTCCTTGGCAACCATTTCTGACTCGGAAAGACGTTTTTTATCTATATCCATAAGACAAAAATGAGAGTCACAAATAGTTGGAAACTTTAAGATATCTCCAATTATATTTTTCATAAAAATAGTCGATCCTGCTCCTATAAATGCTATTTTTTTTCTCATTTTATGTCATTTGCTATTGTTTTACAGAACCAAGAGTAAGTCCCGCTATAAAATGCTTTTGCATTAGAAAGAACATAACTACTGGCGGAATGGCAGCAATTAATGAAGCAGCAGAAACTAAATGCCAGTTATTGACATATTGACCATTTAAAGATCTAACGCCAGCCGTAATTGGTTTAACACTCTCTCCTTGAGTTAATACCGTTGCCCAGAAAAAATCATTCCAAACAAAAGTAAATATTAGGACAGATAACGCGGCTAGTGCGGGTTTTACTAGGGGAAGTACTATGTATAGAAATATCTTAACCTCCCCTACCCCCTCAATTCGGCCACTTTCAATCAACTCAAAGGGTAATTCTTTAATGAAATTCCTCATAAAAAAGGTGCAAAATCCAGTTTGAAACGCTGAATGAAATAAAACCTGACCCATGATTGTATTGTAAAGACCAGTTGAAACTGACATATCTCTAACTGGGATCATGAGTATTTGGAATGGAACAAAATTTCCAGCTACAAATATAAAAAATATTGGTAATGACCATCTAAATCGATATATCGCCAAAGCATAACCTGCTAAACATGCTAGAAGCACCGATAGAACAACTGTGGGAACAGTTATAAAAAAAGAATTTTTTAAATATAAAATAGCTTGAGATCTCTTGAAAACTTCAGAGTAGTTTTCAATTAAGAGGAATTGAGAAGGCCAGCCAAAAACATTACCAGTATTTATATCTACTGAGGACCTTATAGAGGTCATGAAAATTGCTAACAATGGTAAGAGCCAAAAGATTAGGGCTATTGGAAGTGCTATTTTATAAAATAATTGATAACTGCTAGATCTAGTCGCTATCGGTTTAGGGAACATCTGACTATGCCCCCTTTTCATTTTTATATAACCGAAAAAGAAAATAAGTTATATAAATTAGCATTATAAAGAATAAGACCGTAGCGATGGCTGATCCGTAGCCAAGCCTGAATCCGTATTCAGATAAAGCTGTCTCAAACATATAATAAGCGAGAACGTTTGAGGATCCATACGGGCCTCCTTCAGTCATTATGGCGACCATATCAAAAGATCTCAGGGCACCAATTACTGTAACCACTACAGAAATAAAAGTAGCTGGTCTTAATTGAGGCAAGACTACATACCATAACATTTTCCAACCTTTGGCTCCATCCAACCGAGCAGCCTCCATTAAATCTCGCGATACGTTACTTAACCCGGTGAGATACAAAATCATGCAATAAGCAACTTGAGGCCAGAGGCCTGCAAAGATAATTCCGTAAGTTACTAAATTTTCGTCTGACAAAATGGCTATGGGTTCGAAACCTAACGAAGTAAAGATATGGGCTAATAATCCAAAGTTTGGGTTGTAAAACCAAGAAAAAATCAACCCTACTACTACCTGTGAAATAACGAAGGGAAAAAAGAATAAGGACTTATAAAATCTTATTCCAAACACGATTTGATTTAAAAATAACGCTATGAAAAGTCCTAGCGGGACTGCTAGTAAATAAAGAACAAGCCAAATAAAATTATTCTTGAGCGATGTATAAAAATATTCATCGTCTAAAAGCTCTACATAATTTGCTAATCCAACCCATTGAGCCTGTCCAAGGCCGTCCCATTCATAGAATGAAACCCAAATAGACTGAAAAATTGGAATAATTACGTAAATAAGAAAGAATATTATACCTGGCATTAAAAACAGCCATGGTGAAATAGCAAGCTTATTCTTTAAATAAATAGCGGTTGAGTAATTAGGATAGTTACTTCTTCTCAAGGCGAACAATCCCTCGATTATAAAAAGTATAATTTACAAAAATATGGGTGGGGGGATCCCCACCCAAACTCTTATTATTTATAAACCTTAGCTTGGATTTTATCCAATCGTTGTAAGATTTTATCTAGTCTATCAGGTTTCATCATAAATTCCTGAAAGCCCTCCATTCCAGCAGCAGCCATTTCAGCCACAGCATCTCGATCATAGAACTGGGCGAGACCAGCAGCAGTGTTTAATGTTTCAAAACCCTGCTGAATAAATTTGTCGTCTGAAACGGATGCTTTAGAATTGATCGGAAGCTGCCCGATTGTTTTATTCCACTCCGTTTGAACATCTGGGCGAGCTACAAATGCTAGCCATTTCTTTGCATCAGATTTATTTTTCGCTTTAGTTGGAATGAAAAAAGCGTCTGCTGGAGCTTCCTCAGCACGAGGCACCCCTTTTGTGATTTCAGGAAATGGGAAGAAATCTATCTGGTCGTAAGTCAAACCAGCATTTTTATAGGCGTCAACGGAAAAGTTACCCATAACATACATAGCGGCCTCTCCATTGGCAAAAGGAACCACTGCATCTTGCCATGACATACTTGCATGATTTTCCAAAAAATATCCTGCATTTACCAATTCAGCCCAATATTCAAAAGTTTTTTTGATTCTTGGATCGGTATATTTTATCTTTCCTGCTGTGAGGTCATTATGAACAGCGTATCCATTCGTACGTAAGTTTATATAATCAAAAACTCCTGCTGCAGTCCAAAGATACTTAGTTCCGATTGTGATCGGCGTCACACCCTTTGACTTCAGTTTTTCACATACATTTTTAAATTCAGCCCAGTCGTTAGGCTCTGACAAGCCGTGCTTATCAAAAATATCCTTTCGGTAGTAAACACCCCACTGGTAATATGAGTAAGGAACTCCCCATTGTTTACCATCGATTGTCATGGTTGGTTTAATCGCGGCTAGATCCTCATGAAAGCCGTTTGCATCCCACACATCTGAAACATCTTCAAAAAGGCCAGCTTTTACAAAAGGTCTCATTCTATTACCTGGATACCAAGACGTTACATCTGGTGCATCTGCAATAAGAAAGTTTCTTATAGCGGCTTTATGTTCTTCTCTATCACCATTATTTGCAATTACATTGATATCAGGATTTTCTTTTTGAAATTGTGCTATAGCATTTTCAAAAGCAGCTTTTGGCCCCGGATTCAAATCGTCAAAGGTAATTACAAGGTCAGCTGATAAAGATGCTGAGCTTAGAAACAGTACTGATAGAAATCCAAGTACGGTTACTTTAATATAATTATACATTTCTTCTCCAATTTTGATTGTAGTTATTACGAAAACAACATTTTTACTTATGTTGACAGATGTTATTATCTAATTAAGTATTGTCAATAACTGGAGTAAGGTTTTTTCTAGAAGAAGGCCTAGTTTCCCAATAGTATAGTCTTGAAAGAAAGAGTTTAATGGTTGCAGTAAGCCTCAACAAAGTAATCAAGAAATTTGATCAAACCGAAGTAATCAGAGACGTATCTATTGATGTCAATAAAGGTGAGTTTTGCGTCTTCGTTGGGCCATCTGGCTGTGGAAAGTCTACTCTTTTACGATTAATAGCTGGTTTAGAAACACCTACAGATGGTCAAATTATGATAGATGGTAAAGATGTTACTTTTGCTGATCCAGCAACAAGAGGCGTTGGAATGGTATTCCAGAATTATGCCTTGTATCCCCATATGACCGTAGAGGAAAATATGAGTTTTGGCCTCAGAATGAACAATGCTCCAAAACCTCAAATTGAAGAAAAGGTTACTGAAGCAGCAAAAATGTTGCGATTAGGTGAATTAAGAAAAAGAAAACCAGCCTCTTTGTCTGGAGGTCAAAGACAAAGGGTAGCAATCGGGAGAGCACTTGTTAAGGGGGCTAAGGTTTTTCTTTTTGACGAGCCTTTATCTAATCTTGATGCTGAATTAAGAGTTGAAATGAGGATTGAAATCACACGACTACATCGAGAACTGGGTGCAACTATTATTTATGTTACGCATGACCAGACAGAAGCTATGACAATGGCAGACAAAATAGTCGTATTGAGGGATGGTAATGTGGAACAAACAGGAAAACCATTAGAACTTTACAATAATCCTGCAAACAAATTTGTTGCCGGCTTCCTGGGATCTCCAAGCATGAATTTTCTTGAGGGAAAAATTATTAAGAATAATCTTGTCATGCCTTCATTGGGGAATTTAATCATTAAAAAAAATTATGCCTTAGATAAAAACATTTCAAAAATCACGGTTGGCGTAAGGCCTCATGACATAGCTCTTAAAAAGGCTACGACTGGACATAAAATAGAATTTGTAGAAAATTTAGGAAATGTTTCATTTTTTCATCTTAGATTACCAGATAATAGTTTTTTGATTGTTGAAAGTAGCACAAAGTTAGCCTTTTCAAGTCAAGACATGCTCGAAATTTCTCTTAAAGAAAAGGATGTATATCTTTTTGACAACAAATCAGGAGTAAGATTAAATAGCTGATAAGCGATTTACAAATATTCTTTAGATAAGTCATCCACTAGTTTTAACAGGAATTTGGCTTCCTTCGCTTGTGTATTATCGAATATAGCCTTTTTATTTCTACAGAAACTACTTGCGAACAAACCTTCTTTGAATCTTAAATCCTTAAAAAATCTGATACTTACATCAATATGTTGATTGGAAAAATTTAATACAGGAAGTAACTTATAAAATAATTCTCGTGCTAAATCATGGTTTCCTATATGGTATTGTTTGTAAATTTTGTTATATAGAAATTCCATTCCAGTCGGAATAAATGCGTCCACCTCTCTATCCAAAGCATCTAGAAGCTGCGTAACAGCCCAACCCCCACATACTTTTAACTTATCTTTGGTCATTGCTTTAACTGCTGAATATTTAGGTCCAGCTTTCTTGGTCTCTATTTTAAGCCAAGTAAATTTATCAATCTCATTAAACAGGGCCATAATTGATTCTAAATCAAGCCCATCACCCGACCAATCCAAGTCCTGTACCATAATTATTTCTGGGGAAGTTTGAGATAAATCTTTCAGGAATCTAATGTTGTCTGAAAGCGCTACGTCATTCCGAATTTGAACGCAGATACCGATGGCTCCACACACCTTAGCAAGTTTACTTAACTCTAAAGTGGTCTCATCTTTGGCACTAGTTACACTGATAATTAATGGTAATTTTCCATTATTTTCGTCAGAAACCACCTCGATAAATGTACTCTTTTCTTTGAAAGTTAAAGTTTCATATTCTCCAGCTACTGCTAAACCCAGCATTCCAGAACATCCACTACTTATTGTATGCTGTACCAATTTCCGGAGTGAGGGAATGTCCAACGCACCATTTTTTGAAAACGGAGTATTTAAGCTTGGAATTATGCCATTCACGAATTCAATCTCTTTTTATTACTGCTTAAAAATATAAGCCTTAGCAGAGGGTATTAATTACCAAATTAGTCAAATAATATTTGAGGAATCCCTTTTATTAGTTTTAGTTCATCTTTATATGGAGATCCATTTTTCCCACCATAATTCTCACATTTTTTTGATGCAACTTTATTTGCAAATATACAACTTTGAATTGGTGACTCAGCATGAGCTAATGCCAATGTAAATGCACCGTGCCAGACATCCCCAGCACCTAGAGTGTCTACTACTGAGATCTTTGAAGGTTTTAATTGAACTAACTCGTTATCATTTAAAAAGAAAGTACCCTCCTCACCGTTTGTTACGCAGACCCAACTATTGGAATGATTATGAACCGTTTTCAATCCTTCTAATATAGAGGAACTATTACTGAAACTGGATAAGCCTTGACGTGAAAAAGCGACGTGGGAGGCTAACTTTACTGCCTGCAAAGACACAGGTTCTTCGGCATCCAAAACTCCCGGCTTTTTTTTCTTTCTTGCCGCTTCTAGGGTTAAGAGAGTTACTTTCGGTAATCTTCCATCAGTTAAGTAGGCGTGGTAAGTTTTTTTGTCTATAACACTACTCTGGGAAAAATCTAAATCAGGGGATCTATAATTTATAATTTGTCTTTCACCTTTTTGATCAATCACAACTGAGGAAAAAGATGTCTTAAGGTTGGGGTTTTTAAAGATTGCATGAGTCTTTACTTTCTCTTTCCGGAGTTCTTTCAAGATAAGGGTTCCAAACACATCCTCTCCAATAGTTGTTACTAATGTTGCAGATCCACCTAATCGAGCAATAGCAATTGAGGCATTTGAGGCATTCCCTCCTCCTGTTATCAATGAGCCTGTCGCTCTGTATTTTCTGCCATCGGCTGGCAGGTCTTCTAAATGAAAAATCATGTCTAACGTTGCCAAACCAGATACAAGAATATTTTTCATGACTCAACCTCCCTAGTTCTGTTAACAGTTTTTGTATAGATCATTTTGGTAGGTGAAAATTTGAGATTAACCTTCATATCCAAATTGCCTGGGCAACCAAAGGACCAATTCAGGAAATATTACCATAATAAAGAGAGCAACTATAAGTACGAGTAAAAATGGGATCACTTCCTTAATAATTTCGCCTAATGGAATTCTCGATACAGCATTTATTACGAAAAGAAGAACTCCATAAGGCGGGGTAATTAAACCTATCATGCAATTAACAACAGTGACTACCCCGAAATGCACAAAATCTATCTCTAGCTCTCTACAGGCTGGTAAAAATAACGGTATAATAACCAGGATAAGAGTTGTGGCGTCTAGTAAGCATCCAAGAACCAATATCAAGAGATTGACTCCTATAAGGAATAAAAGTGGTGATACGTCGAGATCAACCAAATAACCCGCTATCATATTTGGAATATTTTCAGATGCTACAATGTAATTTAGAAGCAATGCGCCTCCTATTACCAGACCTACTGCTGCGGAGGATCGAGCCGACTCCACTAAAATCCTATAAAAAGCTGAAAAGGATAAAGCCCTATAAAAAATGGAAGCTAATAAGAGCGCATAAAAAGCTGCTACTGCGGCTGCTTCAGTCGGTGTTGTAACACCTCCATAAATGCCGTAGAGCAGAATTGCTGGCATGAGCAAGGCTGGAAAAGCATTAATTGTTATATTTGGAAGTTTTTTAATCGGAATCGATTCTTCTGGTTGATAGCCTCTTTTATGGGCAATAAAACTATTCATCGTCATTAATACCGCTCCCATCATCAATCCTGGTATTATCCCACCTAAAAAAAGATAACCAATAGAACTGTTCGAAACTAATGCATACAGGACCATTGGAATTGAAGGAGGTATTATCGGACCAATGGTAGCCGATGCAGCCGTTATAGCCGCTGCATAGCCTCTGGTGTAGTGCCCTGATCGTACCATCATATCGATAATGATTTTTCCTATTCCTGCAGCATCTGCTACGGCTGAACCAGACATTCCCGAAAATATTAGGCTCGCCACCACGTTCACATGTCCAAGCCCACCCCTAAATCTGCCTACAACTGCAATGCAAAACCTCAATAAACGATCACTTATTGTTCCCGCGTTCATAATATTAGCTGCTACAATAAATAAAGGTACAGCCAATAGTATAAAACTACTGTACATCCCATCTAATACAATCTTTCCGGCCAGACCCATTCCCTGTCCGCCCACCCAAAGATAAGTGCAAGAGCTAACTAAAATAGCGTAGGCTATAGGGGTTCCTATGGCTGATAAGCCAAAGAGAATAATGAGACAAATTATAAACTCATAAGTCATTCTTATTCCGATTAGACAATCTTAGATTATCTTCAGTTGGTGTGAATAGATCTTCCTCAGCATCATTTTTAAAAATATATTGGGCTCTCCACAAATAGCGAATTGCCACTGCTGTCGTAAAAATAAAAAATACCAGGTAGATATCCCTTACCCTAATCCAATCACCAAAAACATTTGAAAGAGTTGCTGTTTTCTTGAGCCTTAGAATATAAAACTTACTCCATGTCGGCTCAATTATCAGCAATAAACAAACTGAAATCACAATCGCACTAAATATGGCGAACCATTTCCGCACATTTGGGGCAACATTTGTATATATAATATCAAAAATGACATGATCACGGTGACGAACGATAAGGCCATTACCCCAAAAGACTATCCAAATCCACATAAGAAGACAAAAATCTAAAGTCCATCCGTAAAGCGTGGGTTCAAGAAAAGGGAAAGTATCAGCAATCCATTCTGCTCTTGCGGAGTACCTAATGGTAACTTGAACAATAAAGATGGCGAACATGGCGGCCATCATCGCGGCCGCCACAAATTCAAAGGCGTGATTAAGTCCTCTGAGGATACTTTTCATAGGATTTCACGCAATCTTTAAAAATTAATTACCCAAAGAATTAATCTTGTCTAATACGCCATCTGGCCATGGGTCAGAAGCATCTGTTTCGAGATACATTTTTTGGACATGGCTACGGAAAGCGGCTAGGTTTGGCTCGTAGATTTCCAATCCCTTCTCTTTCAAGAATGACACTAAATCTTCCTCTTTTTGCAGTTGTATCTGGCGAGCACTTTCGGCTGCATCAATAGCGGCCTCCTGAACTGTAGCTTGTTGATCAGAAGTTAGCTTGTCCCATACAGCTTTTGAAAAGGCGACATAATTTAAGTCAACCAAATGCGCCGTTAGTGCTATCTGGCAGGTAACCTCATAAAATTTAGCATCTACCACTGTAGGTAATGGATTATCTTGTCCATCAACTGATTTAGTCGATAAAGCCGTGTACACCTCAGTAAAAGCCATAGGCGTAGGGTTAGCCCCAAGTGCCTTTCCTAAAAATTGCCACGCATCGGTACCTGGCATTCTTAGGTTAATACCGGCCAAATCTGCTGGAGTCTGGACATTAACTTCATCTCGACACTGACGAAGATTAACATGTCTCCTTCCAAGATACATGATGCTTAAGAGTTTTACTCCTAATTCACTCTCTGCTTTCGCTTTAAACGGATCCATCAAAGAGTCATTGAAAACCCTAACTTGATGACCAGCATTTTGATGTACATATCCTGTAGCAAAGATAGAGAACTCTGGAAAGAATTGAGCCAGTTCCTGTGCAGAGGTGATAGACATTTCAAGATCACCGGAAGCTATAGCTTCAAGTTCAGACCCTTGTTTGATTAATGAACCATTGTAGTGAGCTTCGTATTTGGCAAAACCTGCAACTGCAGGAGCAAACACTTTTTCCAAAGCAATACTTCTTTGATCAGTTGCAGATGCTGGTGTCGACATCCTAAGAGTAACCGCATGTCCTAAACTGATCAGTCCAGAGGTACAGATTATCAATCCAGCAAGTATGGTCTTGATTGCACTATTAAATATTTTTTCATACATGATTTTCTCCTTTATGAAATAAAGGATTGCAGATTTAACTCATAAGTTCAACAGGTAGTCTATTCTTATTTCTGCCAAGAAGCAGGATTATTTTGGCTTGCTAGCCCCATAGTGTGAGAGCAATAGCCTTTTCTAAGAGGATATTCCCATAATATCTTTCAAACAATTAATTTGCTCTTTGGGTGCCTCAATTAATGGTGGCCTGACGTTCAGCCACTTCTCATTCTGAGTCTTTATTGCCAAAACGGCTTTAACACCAGGAGTAACAGGATTTTTCAAAATCTCGTCAATTAACGCATTAAGTTTAGCGCTTTTTCTGTTAGAATGTATCATCCGGAGAATTTGTTTTGGGAAAATATTTGATAACCCACAAATTGATCCAGAGGCACCAAGAGATACAGAATCAGCAATTAATCTTTCATCACCTATTGCCACCATAAGACCTTCATTTGTTAAATAACTCTCAGCTCTCGCCATATCACCTGAACTATCCTTAATGCCGTAAATAAGTTGGTTGCCAAATTTTTGTCTGAGCTCAGAGATTAGATCATTTTCTATTGTAACTCCTGTAATTTGGGGAATGTTATAAAGAATAAACTGGTTTTTAAACTGGAATGACGTGGAGAATATTTCAGAAAACCACTCACATAGACCCCGATTACTTGGCTCCCCAAAAAAATAGGGCGGAGCTATTAAAAACTTATTAAAGCCTAGATTATTATAATTTTTAATTTCAGTTATTGCATCTGCACTGCTTGAACATATTATTGCTAAGATGGCATGTCTCTGATTATAGTATTTTGGATACAAGTAAGATAAGACATGTAGTTTTTCATCAAGGCTAATGGATGGGCCTTCCCCCGTCGTACCAAAAAATGTAACGGAATTCACTCCGTCATGCATTAAGACATTTATATGCTGTCTAAAGGATTCAAAATCAATTTCACCTTGCTTGGTAAACGGCGTGGTGATCGCAACTGATAAACCAAACAATGGGCCCTCCTCGGTAATTGTCAAGCTTAGTAACAATTCAATGCTTTCTAAGTGGCGCAGTCAACAGATTTTATTTGAGATCAATTAGGAACAAAATAGTATCTTTTGAGGAGATTGTTAGTACACTCTTGAATAATGCCTATTTATAAAAGAGATCCGGCCAATGATTTGGAGATATCCAGCTACCCCTAAACTTAACACTTTTGGCGCTACAATCAAATGGAGGTCTCTTGACATCGCACACTTACAAATTTGAACCTGACAACTATATACTTAAATTACCAGACTCAATGCACCTAGGAGATGTAGCTGGAATTGCCATTGATAAAAATGATAATGTATATTTATTTAATAGGGGCAATAATCCTGTAGTAGTATTGGACGCAAATGGAAAGCTTCTGCGCGCTTGGGGGCATGGCTTATTCAAAAGTCCTCATGGAGCTCATATCGGTTTTGATGATTGCATTTATTTGACAGACAATGGAGATCACACGCTAAGAAAGTTCACGCTAAAGGGCAAGTTATTATTAGAAATTGGCATTCCGGGTAAGTCATCAGATTTCATGAGTGGTGTACCCTTTTGCGGTTGCACTCATTCAGCTCTTTCTCCGGATGGTAATATTTTTATTTCAGATGGCTATGGAAATGCTGCCATTCACGAATTTGACCCAAATGGAAAACATCTAAAATCCTGGGGGGAACCAGGTACAGGTGCTGGCCAATTCAATCTTCCACACAATATCTGTTGTGATCCGGACGGCTGGATTTATGTGGCGGATAGAGAGAATTCAAGGATACAAATATTTAACCAGAAAGGGCATTATGAAAAACAGTTAGGGAATATCCACAGACCTAGTGGCCTGGCTATAACCCCTGGTAGTAATCCAGATTTAATTGTAGGGGAATTGGCTTCCTATTTGGAAGGAAACAAACATTTTCCTAATTTAGGGCCATTTCTTAGTATTATTAACAATCAGGATGAACTCTTATTTCGTCTTGGAGGCGGAGGTGTAGCAGGACTGTTGGGGGGTCAATTCGTCTCTCCACATTCTATTGCGCATGATTCTAAAGGAAATTTATATGTTGGAGATGTCGCAGAAACAGACTGGAAACAGGTTTTTGGAGACAAAAAAAAGCCGAAAGTTATCCGTCGATTTCAGAAACTTAAATGTTCTGGAGATTGGCGAACTTAAGATTTTAGTTAGGCAAAAATTTGTAATAAATTGATTATGTCCAGTCACTAAGAATAATTTGAAACTTCACCTTAAATAATTTAATACTATTATTACATCCAGAATGAGGTTTAAATAATGGGAAGAATATCAATTATATTCTTGATTATCCTTAATATTTTTCAAGGTTGCGGCAAAGTAACAAATGATGCTTCAATGATGCTTTGTACAAGTTTAGAGACTAATCCAAATCTTTGTACTGAAACTGTATCCAAAAATTATTAAATTAGAGGCAAACCGTACTATCAATTTAGGTTTTATTTACTAAGATCAAACCTAGAACAACCATTAATGCAGCCAGTAAAAAAGTGCTATTTATTTCGTCATTTAGAAGCAACCAACCAAAAAATATGGTAAAAATAGGTGTCAAAAAGGAAAAACTAGCCACTCCGGAAGCTGGATAAATTCTTAGAAGCCATAACCAAAAAAGAAATCCCCCCGCAACTACAACTACCGATTGAAATATTAAGCCCCAGAAATGTATTATTTGAAAATCACGAATTGGATCCCAGAACAATATTGAAAATAGGATCAAAACTGGGCCTGAAACCATTACCATCCATATTAATTGCATTTCTGGGGTCATGTGGCTAAATTTTGTTCCCTTTGCCAAAATTATTAATAATGCCCAGGTTAGGGCAGCAAGAAAAGCAAATAAATCGCCCAAAATTTCTCCCTTACTTAATGTAAAGTCGTCGAAATTAATCGATAATGACAAGCTAACACCAGTGAACGCACAGATTAAACCAAAGAATTTGAACTTATTTAAAGGTTCGTCGGGAACAAGAAAGTGTGCCAGTATCGAAAGCCATATAGGCATAGAATAAAACACAAGTGAATTCCTAGAAACAGTGGTGAAGTCCAATGCAAGAAACAAGAAAAGGAACTCTAACGCGAATAATAATCCTGCCAGGGTAGATATCAAAATCATATTATATTTAAATACAATAGGTTTTCGTAATATCCTCATCCAAATTATTAAAATAAAAAATGATATTACTGATCTACATCCAGCAAAGAAAATGGGGTTCAAGCCAGTGTTCACCACTTTAATTACAATGTGATTTATAGCTAACAGTAAGGAAAATGAAATTAAGGCACCTGCCCCAAAGAAATCAATTCTAGCTTTTTTATCCATAGTTGATAGTAATTACCTAAACATCAGCCATCAGTTACTAATTTTGGCTATGAAAATTATTCGTCTGGTCGTTAATTAATTTGATGAAGTACATAGAACACAGAAATAACTCACTAAATATGATCCTATGACTTATATTAAAATTTTGTCTTTAATCCTAGTTTTCTTTACTGCCAATATTGTAGTCGCAGCAGAGGAGGACAAAATCACATATACTACATTCTCCTGTAATACACTCAGGCATATGCAAATATTACGTACCGTGATCACCCAATTCGATAAATTCAAGTTTGAAGTTATTGTAAAACCAGAAACAGTCATTTTAACTGATCAATTTGCCTATGGCTCCACAAATTTAGAATTTGTTGAAAAAACAGATGATTATACTTGGTTGGCAACAGACAATCAAAACACTCTTAAGAAAGAAGGAAATTACCTTTATATATCAAGATTAGACGGAGTAGGAATAAAATCAATAAGTGCATTTTGTAAAGAGAAGAAATTCGAATAAAAAATATTTTTATGGATTGGTTCCAGAATTTAAATAACTATTGCGAAAGGCAAACTTCAGATTTTTGGGGTGAACCAGTTAACGCCTTAACTAACTTAATATTTGTACTCGTAGGTTTCGTGCTTGCATTCAAAACAAAAAAAGACAATTTGTGTTTGTGCCTTTCCGTGCAAATCATTTTTATAGGAGTTGCCTCATTCATTTTCCATACATTTGCCAATCGCTTGAGTGCTTTATTAGACGTCGCATGCATCATCTTTTTCGGCATAACATATATTTTTGGGGTTAATCTGCGCTTCTTAAATACAAGCTATTTGGTAGCTATTTTGCTTGCTACACTTTTGATACCGTTTAGTTTTGTAATCTCTTTTTTAACAGTTATCACTGTAGGCGAAATAAATGGATCTTCTTGGTACATTTCTTTTGTCGTATTATTTTTGATGTATTCATTTTTACTCAAAAACGTATTTCCCAATTTAAGTCGTGCACTATTTTACTGCGCACCTTTTTTTGTAGTTTCAATTATTCTTAGATCTACAGATTTTATCGTTTGTAATAGTATTCCCTTGGGAACCCATTTTATTTGGCATATTATGAATAGTTTCCTGCTTGGTGCATTAGTATGGTTCTTCTATAAATCAGCTAAGATTAATCTGTAAAGTTAATTTTTCGAGGGCGGTTTAATTTTGAAAATCATATTTGTAAGAACTATGAATTAAAGCCAGAATAACCCAATTGGATACCAATAAGCACCATAATTACGCCTAAAAAAATATTTATTTTTTTCCATACCAGAGGACTTTTTAATTTTTTTCCAATCTTTTTTCCTGTGTATCCAAGAAGAAAGAAAAACAAAAAGCTAGCGTTCATCGCTCCTATCACAAAAAATATTTGTCTTTTTTCTTCGATGGTATTTGCTATACTGCCTATAAGAAAAACTGTGTCTAAATATACATGTGGATTCAACCATGTTAAGCCAGCCACGGTAATTAGGGTTTTCATTAATCCCCTACTCATACCATCCTTCGTCATTGTTTCGGATAAACTGAGATCATTCAATCGAATACCATCTCGTATCTTTATCAAACCATATATAAAGACCCATATAGATCCGCTGAAAATCAGAACCACATGTAAATTCTTATTTTGGTTTAGGATTAAAAATATCCCAGAATAACCGAGATAAATCAAAAGGGCATCAGATATCGAACAAAAAAGGCATACCCAAAAAATGTGCCTACCGATTAAACCCTGATTGAAAACGAATAGGTTTTGTGCACCAATTGCGATAATTAATGAAAACCCGAGAAGCAGTCCTTCGGTATAGATTAAGAAACTAGCCAGAAATCTACTCCAAATTGGAACCAATTTGTTGATGTACATGTGCATTATTCATATATTTAGGCTCCTTTTCGTTATTATAACAAAGTAGTTAATAAGTGCTGATCATGTTTGTAAGTCTCTCGTTGGTCATTTTTCAGAAGTTACGAGCTGGATCTACGACTTATATATAAAGTTGAAGATATTATAATAGCCGTTCCTAGCACAAAGTTCCAACCAAGATTTTCATCAAAAAGAACTATAGCAACTAAGAAAGAAATTGGCACAGCAAGATATTGTAATGGTGCTAGGATAATTGCTGGAGCTAATGAACGACTAAATGCTAGTAAAAATTGTTGAACACTCGACAATATTCCACATATTATCAAGATTGACCAAAGATTTACCTGTTGCGGTAGTGGAGCATTCTCAAGAAGAAAAAGGCCTGTAAATAAAACGGTACCAGCCATATTATACCAAAGTGCCGTACTTATTGGTTCTTCAGTATTACCTAATTTTCTTAGAATAATGTTCAGAAGTGCTGAAAAAAAAACTGAATTTAACCCCCATAATATTCCAAAACTAAACCATCCCACATGGCTAGGATTAATGATGACGATTGAACCAATCAAGCCTATGGTGACCGCCACCCAACGCTTGAAACCGACTCTTTCAAAAAGAATGAGGGGTGCAAGCATAGTAATAAATATTGTTACTAACTGGCCAAGCGCCACAGTCTTTCCGATTCCAATAAGGGTTATTGCAACGAAATAAGAGGAAAGACCTGTGATTCCAATGAATGTTCTGGCTGCCAGGACAGATTTTTTATTTATCTGTAAAAGACTTTTCCCCCGTTGAATTACTCCAATTAAAATTAACAACGGCAGAGAAAATACGTATCTAAAGAAGAGAACGGTTATAATAGAAATATCTGGTGATACATACTTAACGATTGTGGCAATAGTGGTTAGTGTAACTATTTCAAGGATGCAAGTTACAATTCCTAAAGGTACTCTGTCTTTTTTTAAGTTATTTGCCATTAAAGGACAACCGGCGCTTAATTCGTGAGTTGATATCCTAAAAAATTCAAACTAGGTAAAAAATTTCTGGTTTGAAAGTAGAGAAAATATGATCAATCCTTAATTTAGGTCAATCTGATACATTTTGAGTTTGCGAAGTTCTATTAAATCTAAAGCCCTAATATTTGTTGAAAGTAATTTAACCTTTGGAGCACAATCTTCCATCTCAGCTTCCAACCACCGCGCGGCACACAGGCACCAGCTATCCCCTGGTTTTAATCCTGTAA
>CACIIZ010000039.1 GCA_902586855.1 uncultured Alphaproteobacteria bacterium
TTAATTATACTTCTGAAGCCTATTTGGCTCCTGCAGTTTTTACGCTTATTAATGGATTATTGATTTATGGTCTTTCTGACAAGATTTATAGCTGAGAATTTATCTTAAAGTAAAATCAATTTAAGAAAACAGATTACGAAAAGGATAGAGTTTATGGCCACAGGCTCAAATATTCGAACATTTTTTAACAATTCTTGGTATTCTGAAGACAAATTTGTAATGAGAGCTGCTGATCATGGTTCTTGGTTAGGGACTAGTGTTTTTGATGGTGCTCGATTTTTAGAGGGAGTCGCACCTGATTTAAAGGCTCACTGTGATAGGGTTAATAAATCGGCAGAGGCTATGATGATCACTCCCACCATCGCAGCAGACGAAATGGTAAATATTATTCAAGAAGGTTTGAATAAATTTCCTTCAAAGGAAGCCGTTTATATTCGACCGATGTATTGGGCTATTGATGGTGGAGATCTTGCAATAGTCCCAAAGGAAGGGATTACAGGTTTTGCGATCTGTTTGGAGGATTTACCGATGGCTGATCCAAATACTGCGGCTACGCTAACAACAACCAGTTTTAGGCGGCCAGTTTTAGAGGACAATGTTGTTAATGCAAAAGCTGGCTGTCTATATCCTAATAACGCCAGAATGCTTGCAGAGGCGCGTGCTAAGGGTTTTTCTAATGCACTAGTTGCTGACGTAATGGGTAATGTTGCCGAAACTGCAACCTCAAATATTTTTATAGTAAAAGATGGGGAGATTTTTACACCTATTCCCAATGGAACATTTTTGGCTGGCATAACAAGAAATCGGCACATATCAAATTTGATAGCGGATGGTTATAGAGTGCATGAAAGCATAATTTCTTTTCAAGATGTACATGATGCAGATGAGGTCTTCATGTCGGGTAATATGATGAAAGTAACGCCGGTGAAGAGTTTTGATTCAACTCACTATCAGATAGGGCCCATAACCAAGAAAGCTAGGAATCTTTATTGGGATTGGGCGAAATCTGAGAAGATTTGACATCAAGGCCTTTATTTATGTCATGTCAAGATCGACGGTAACCAGGTTGAGAGTCCAGGAAATAATATCATGATGATGCCGTAGATGATGCCCACTACTGTGAAAAGTGGAACTTCCCTAAAAGCGTTACCTGGATTCTCTCGTATGACACTTGCTGATGTATAAATTCCAACACATACTGGTGGGGTAATCATTCCAATGCCTGCAAATGCAACAAAGACCACGTAAAGATGGATTAAACTTTGGTCAAATGACAAAATGATGGCAGAAAAAATAGGTATTGTAAGGTAAAATACTGGGACTATTTCAATAAAAGTCCCGAGTATCAAGCAGATCAAAGCCAAAGCGAACCAGAAGAAACTTAATCCAACGCCCATCTCGGTGATTGAAGAAATAATAAATTGTGGAAATTGAGTGTAAGTGAATACTTTGCTTAAAAATGTTGCCATAGCGATGATAGAAAATATCACTGTTGTTGTGATCGCTGTTTCTTTAATGCTTTGCAGCAATGAACTGATTGTAAGTTCTCTGTAAATAAAGAAACCCATAAAAATTGCCCATATTCCGGATACAGCTGCCGACTCTGAAGGTGTTAATAACCCTCCATAGATTCCTCCCAAAATGATTACTGGGGTCAGTAATGCAGGAAAAGCCTTTAAACCAAGTATTAATTTTTCATAGTTTGTTGCAGGGGCATATTTCTTTACATGGCGGCATTTAAAATAAACAAGTAAAACCATAAATAATAATAATATTAATCCTGGAATAACGCCTGCCGCAAAGGTTTGTGAAACTGGTACATAGGTCAAGGCGCTATATAAAATTGCTGCATTTGAGGGCGGAATTAAAGCTTCAAGCAAAGCTGCTGAGGCTGCTAATACTATGACAAAAGGTTTCGGGTAACCCGCCTCAATCATCTTAGGCATCATTATTGTTCCAACCGCTGTAATCGCTGCTAAAATTGAGCCGCAAAAGGCCGCAAAAAAACCCATTGCGATGACCATTGCAATACCGAGGCCTCCAGGAAAATGCCCAACAAGTGAGGTTGCAAAATTAACTAATCTATGAGCAGCTCCACCTCGTAGCATAACCATTCCCGAAAAAACAAATAAGGGTACTGCAATAAGAACGTGCTTATTCATTGATTCAAATGCCATTTGAATCAGGGTGGACCATGGTAAATTTAATCCCCAAATGGCTGCTACAGAACTACCTAATCCAAAAACTAAAAATATTGGGACTGATAAAAATAACAAAATAAATGATAAAAGTACCGCAAAAGAAAACATTATATCGATCTATCTTCAGAAATACTTTGAACAGTCGTAATTAGTAATTCTAATGAAAATAATCCCATTATGACGAAACCAACCGGGAATGATAAAAACATATACCAGATAGGTATATCTATCTCCAACTCCATCATTTGCCCTAGATTATAAAACAAAAAAGTTGCATCTAAACCAGCTTTAAAAAAAATCACAGAGGATATTAAACTGACAACATACACAAAAAGCTTTACAAATTTAATAGAACGTTGAGTTAGTATTGTGCTGATAAAATCGACTTCAATATGATTCCCAGTCTTTAATAGTGGTCCTAACATTGGGAAAACAAGCCAACTTACCAAAGCTGGTGGAAGTTCTATGAACCAATCAAACCCATGACCTGAAATATACCTCGTCAAGGCACTTGCCGAAAGTGCTAAAACCATTATTGAGACTATCGCCATTGCAATAAAAAATGTAACTCTACTTAAGATTCCATTTATAAATTGCAATGGCAAAAGAAGATTATTCATTTGAGCATAAAAGTTAATAACAAAATCTTAATACTCTATTTATTTTCTTACAAAAGACTCAGCGGCTTTTAATGCATCAGGATCAAATTTATCCATCATGGCTGGTAGAACTTTTTCAGACATCAGTTTATCGAATTTGTCTTTTTCAGCCCCTTCTAGAACAGTCATTTTGCCGCCTCTCGATTCGAATTCAGATATAACTTCTTCCCCAACGCCTATGATTTTGTTTGTGGACAAGTCACCAAATTTCTTTCCTGCAGCCAAAACAATTTTTTGAAGGTCATTAGGTAATTTATTAAACCAATCACTATTAGCCATAATATATGCGTCAGCAAAATACTGGTAAGGCCTTTGACCAAATTTTAGGAATTCCCACCAACTATAAGCTCGTATACTTTGGGGTGGAGTATTTATTGTATCAATCATCCCAGTTTGAAGGGCAGTATAAACTTCACTTGTTTTTAATCCAACAATTTTAGCACCATAGGCTTTCCACATTGGTTCTTCTGCCCCAATTAGTCTTCTTGCTTTTAAGTCTTTCATTGCATCAACGCCTGTCAACTCTCTAGCGCCGCTAAATGTCATTACAGGACCAACTGGATTATACATGATTAAAGTCGAATTTGTTTTCTTTAAAAGATCACCCCAAATTTCCAAACCTTTATCAGATTGCTGAAAAAATTCTCTTTGCTGCTCAAAAGAATCAAAAAGACCTGGTATTGTAGCCACATTAAAATTCTTATTTATTTTTGGGAAGCCTACAACTCCGACAACTCCACCCAAGTCAACTGCGCCGGATGTTATCCCACCCATAATTTCTCTAATGCCAAAAAGCTGTCCAGAATGGAAAACTTCTATTTTTAATCTTCCGTTGGATTTATCAAATACTTCATCTACAAACATTTGAGCGTGCTTGGTGCAGTGATGCTTGTCGTTCCAGTGCATTGATAATCTACCAGTATATTCTGCTGCACTTAATGAAAACGAAAAACATGATAGTAACAAAGCACAAAGGCTTATTCTTAAATTAAGTTTAAAAATTTCAAAAAATTTCATCTATCTTCTCCCTAAGCGGTATTGTGATTGAACTCTCGCAAAATTTTTTTCTTTAGTAAAGTCGTAATGAGGCTAGGGGAAGGCTTTATATTGCATCAGATATACTATCTGATTGAGGAACTCTTTTGCTACGGGATGGTTCTCTTCAGAAAAAAAGGTTTTGGGAAGCCCGTATTCGGATCCAATTTCAGTACCTGTACAGTAAACATGGACCACTATTTCTTTTGCGAAGCCAATTTCGTGGGTGAATTACTCAGTTTCAATAGCTAAATTTGTGGTTCGTTAATTGAAGACCGTACTTGCAATGTCCTTCTGGTCCTTCAAGACTTCTTCTTGATTTTCTGTTATTTGGTTTCTTCTTTTAGAAATTTCAATGGAATTTTTCAATACATTAGCCGCATTGGATTGACCCAATTTGCGAAGTTTATCAATTTTTAATTTGTTTCTATCAGCAGCTTTTGATAGCTTTTCGCATCGTGCCTCATTTTCTGTAGAGCGTCTCGAATTTGCAGCTATAGTTGCTTTAGATGGATGAAACTCCCCATTAAGAAACCTTTTGTTCATATCAAGATTCTTTCGGTTGAATTTAACAGACTTTTCGTTTCTTGCCATAATCTTCTGGTTGATTTCTATCAGAAGTGCATTTACCGCAGTTAACTTTTGATTTATATCAATAACTTCTTGGTTTACTTCTGATCTGTGAGTGAAAAAGTCAACATTTGCCAAATTGATCATAGTTTCCCGAAAGTTAACCTCTACCTCTCCATCAACTTCCATGTTATTCAGTATTGCGATCCTATTTTTGAAGATCTCATCTGAATTCCGGTTAGTAAGGTGATGATTTCCGTAAAACGCCGCAGTGTAATTGCGAGCGATAGCGGCATTGTCTCGCTCAGCAGAAGACCGCAGTTCTTCGATTTTTGATCGGTTATTTTCAATCTTACCATCCAATTCAAATATGGTTTTTCTATTTCTTTTAATTTTTAACTTTAACTCTTCTGCTTTATCCATAAAACATCTCCGAACCTTGGCAAACTTAACAACAATTATTTTGATTCTAATCTATTTTTTCAATCCTAAATTATAAGGCCAAAATTTATGTAAAATAAACAAAATAGTGAAATAACTTTCTTTTGTATTTCAGATCGACAGGAAGCCGATCATAATATGTAGAACAAATTGCAACAGGCTTAAGTTTTTTGTGGTGTCAAGACCAAGGCCTCTTTAATGGCTTTGAGCTATTTTTTCGAAAATATTTATAACTTCTTTTTCTGAGATAGTTTCTAGTATCCCAGATTTAATTTGCTCTCTATTCCAGAACCAACTTTTAGCTGGATCATCTTTCATGTCCCAATCTGGGAAAATACGGCTCTCACAAGCGGTTTCTACTAGAAGCTTTACATTTAAGTGCCTGTCATCAGACAATATTTTACTATAAGTGAGCAAAATTTTTTCCTTGGGTCCCTCTAAGAGTTGCAAGAATATGTCTTCGCGACAGATTAGAGCACCGGTTATGTTATTCGTTGGATTATAGTTTCTCGCATCAACTAGTATGCCGTTTAACATGGGTTGATCATAGCCAAATGGTTGCGAATAATAAATGAGTCTATAAAGTTGCAATCAATTTTTCCTAACAAAGATATTAAAACATACTTCATTACACCTGTTGTTTAAATACTAAACTTAAGATTATTAGTTATATCTAAGGAAATTTAGTTGTTTTTTCTTCGAACAGTACGTTTTTTCTTGTTGAAATTTACATTGGGTAAATTAACAATTTTGGTCAATTCTTCAAATTTGTAAACGGAATTAGGTATAGCTGAAGCTGAAACAAAATATTCTTGGAATTTTGGTTCCATCGCAGTCTCTATTTTTGAAATGCTTTTAACGGTTTTCGAGATTTCTTCTCTAGCATCAATATTTAAAAGCGCTATTCTCGCTCCTGTCCCAGCCGCATTCCCAGCCGATGTAACTTTATCTAGCTTGCAATCTGGTATCATCCCCAAAATCATCGCATGTTTAGCAGAAATATGTGATCCAAATGCTCCCGCCAAAACGATGCGATCTACTCTTTTAATTCCCATTTCATCCATTAACAATCGGGCTCCAGCAAAAAGTGCTGCCTTAGCTAATTGAATGGCTCGTATATCCGCATTCGTTACTTTGATCACATTCCCGCCTTTTTTTGTGCCATCATGGAGAATGTAGCTATTAGTTCTGTTTTCTGAAATGCATCTTTTGCAGCCTGTTTCAGCCATAGACCCGATCAATCCAGATTCGTCCAACACCCCAGCTGTCCTCATTTCTGCAACAGCTTCAATTATCCCAGAACCGCAAATGCCTGATATTCCTTGGCTTTTAAGATGCTCCAGAAAATCTGGTTCATTTGACCAAAGGTCACAACCGATGATTTTAAACTTTGGTTCTTTTGTTAGAGGATCAATTCTAACTTTTTCTATGGCCCCTGGAGCCGCCCTTTGACCTGAAGAGATTTGTGCTCCCTCAAAAGCGGGACCCGTCGGGGAAGAGCATGCTAAAACTTTCTTATGATTTCCTAAAACAAGTTCAGCGTTGGTTCCAACATCAATTATAAGAACATTTTCCTGAGACTCGTTTGGTGTTTCTGAGAGAATCACGGCAGCGGCGTCCGCGCCGACATGTCCAGCTATACAAGGAAGAATATACACTTTAGCATTAACCGAAGAATTTAGTCCTACCTCCCAACTATTCAGGCAGAGAGATTCAGATGTCGCAAGAGCAAAGGGTGCTTGCCCTAACTCAGTAGGATTTATTCCAAGAAAAAGATGATGCATGACGGGATTGCATACCAGAGTAATTTCGAGAAGTTGCTTTGCTTCTATTTCGCAATCCTGGATTATTTGTTTAGTAAGTTCATTAAGCGATTCCTGTACAACAGACTTTAGATTTTCTGCACCATCTATGTTCATCATTGAATAACTGACCCGACTCATTAAATCTTCTCCAAATCTTATCTGGGGGTTCATTACTCCTGCCGAATGCATTACAGAGCCTGTCCTTAGATCACATAAGTGAGCTGCTATCGTGGTGGATCCAAGATCTACAGCCAAACCGTATATTTGTGAGTCAAAAAATCCAGGCCAAATGCTTACAATTTCAGGACGTTCATTCTTTTGTTCAAAAACGGCACAAGTTACACTCCAGTTTCCCTTGCGCAGTAATGTTTGCAACACCTGGATTTGATTTATAGAGATAACAAGGTTGATGATTCCCCATTGCTCTTCAAGAGCAATTTTCAATCTTTGCAGATCGCCTGAGGGATTATGTATATCTGGAGGGGTAACTTCCACATAACAAAGTTTTGTGGCAGGATTAACCAAGACATTCCTTAACTCAGCCCTTTTTCTAACTACCTGTTTGTGGACTTGACTATCACTGGGAATATCAATGATAACATCGCCGATTATTTTCGTTTGACACCCAAGTCTTTGACCCTTTTTAAAAGTTCTTTTTTTCCAGATTTTTTCCTCAATTTCATTCCAAGGGCTCAAACATTGATCATTAGTTGTAATGCCAAATTTTGGGAAAGCTCCCATTGCTGGTTTAACCCTACATCGAGAACAAATACCTCGCCCACCACAAACGCTATCTAAGTCGACACCAAATTTTCTGGCGGCATCTAGAACGCTAGTACCATTAGAAACATGGCCGCGAAGGCCTGATGGGGTAAATACAACTAAATGTTGTTGCTTTTTGGAAGTTTTTTTTGCCATGCCATCGGTCATCAAAAAATCCAAAATTATGTTTTTTTTGAAGGTTTTTCAAGTTTGCCTTTTGTTCCTTCTGCGACGGCGGCCATTTCTTTTTCTTTCGATATTTTCATTTTGGTCATTGGGCTGTTCTGGTGTACGGTTTCTCTTGATCCATCTCGATCCGTTGGCATCCCTATTTAGTAGCAAATTTGCAGCAAGGATGGAATCCATTTCATTTGAATTTGTGGGATTCATTATAGCACTAGACATTCCGGATGCTATAGCCATGGGTAAAAAGGTGGAATTTATCGCATGTCTATTTGGTAATCCAAAGGATATATTTGAAGCTCCACAAGTTGTATTGACTTTCAGTTCTTCTCTCAGTCGTTTAACAAGTCTAAATACTTGTTGTCCCGCCGTTGACATCGCTCCGATAGGCATCACCAGTGGATCAACTACAATATCATGTGATGGTATTCCAAAATCGGCAGCTCGGTGAACAATTTTTTCTGCAACGGAAAAACGAGTGTCTGGATCTTCAGATATTCCCGTATCATCATTTGATATGGCAACTACTGGCACATTAAATTTTTTGACTAAGGGAAGAATTGCTTCTAATCGGTCTTCCTCTCCTGTGACGGAATTTAAGAGTGGTCTCCCATTTGCTACATTTAGTCCAGCCTCTAGTGCAGCGGGTACCGAGCTGTCTATGCACAACGGTATATCAACTAAATTTTGCACAAACCGTATAAGTTTTTCCATTAACACGGGTTCGGTTTCATTTGGGTCAGGATTTGAATTATATACAACCCCAGCATTGATATCTAGAACATTGGCCCCGCAGTTGGTCTGATCTACGGCATCCTTTCTCACAGTATCAAAGTTCTCCGCCTCAAGTTCTGCTGCTAACTTTTTTCTACCGGTGGGATTGATCCTTTCGCCAATCACACAGAATGGCTGGTCATGCCCTATAATTGCCTGATTTCGTAAACTTTCTAAGACAGTTTTTACCATTTTACGCTCTACTTTAACTAAAATGAATATTGTGCATGGGTTAAATTCTGTTACATCAGGAATTTCTAACAGTTGATCATGGTCGCTTGTATTCCTGAAATCGACAGATTAATGGTCTTAGACGACACCAGATATTATTAAAGACTCAAAGCTGTTGAGTTACTGCGGTGTTTATATTAGGATTAGCTAAAATAAAGATAGCGGCTTAGATGTTTCCCATTTTGTGGTTTGGAAATTTTTGTGTCTTTTCTGCTGTTTTATGAAAGGAATATGTATGATGGACTTAGGTAAGGATCCTAAGTTGGTAAATCGTAAGAATGAATTTAAAAAGGGTGAGGAAAAAAGCAAAAAATCATTGTACGCAGCACTAGATTTGGGAACAAATAGTTGCCGTATGCTTATTGCCCGACCAACTGGTCCAAGATTTGAAATAGTAGACGCCTTTTCTAAGTCCGTGAGGCTTGGTCTTGATCTAGAAAGAACGGGTGAACTTTCTCAGGCTGGCATTGTTCGGGCACTGCAAGCCTTACATGTCTGCTCAAAAAAACTTAAAAGGTTTGATGTCCGAAGATCCCGGCTTGTGGCCACTGAAGCATGCCGTCGGTCAAAGAATGGATGCCGTAGATCTTTCTTTTGTTCCTCCGCCACCACATGTAGAGCTAAGGTAAAGAGAGAAACTGGGTTAGTTTTGGAGCTTATTAAACCGGAAGAAGAAGCTAGATTAGCAGTAATAAGCTGTGCTCCTTTGTTAGATCCTAATGTTTCTCAAGTATTAATAGTTGATATAGGAGGGGGCTCCACTGAATTAGTCTGGATTGATTTGTCTGGTGTTCCCCACGAGTCGAGAATATCTGCAATGTTAGATTTGAATCTAGGAATGCCCAAGACTACTGAGGATCCAAGATGTGAAATAACACCTAAAAGGGTAAGAATAGTCGATTGGATTTCGGTTCCACTCGGTGTGGCCACTCTGTTAGAGCGATACTCTGATGTGGAAGACGACAGTGCTAGATTTGCCCTGATGTCTTGTGATTTTGAACAAAAGATAGAAAACTTTTTGCCATACTTTTCGGAAGATATTATGAACAAAAAAATAGATTTGCAAATAATAGGCACCTCAGGCACTGTGACAACCTTGGGTGCTGTACATTTAGGTCTTCGAAGATATGACAGGCTAAAGGTAGATGGTCTTGACCTAAGAGCATCAGACATTGACGCAGTAATTCATAAATTTTTGCAATTGGGGCCTGAGGGTAGACGAAAAGAACCTGGTATTGGTCGTGATAGGGCTGAATTAATAATGTCTGGATCTGCCATAATGCAAACTTTGTTGAGGATATGGCCGACCAAAAGTATGAGGGTAGCTGATAGGGGGTTACGAGAAGGCATACTTTATTCTCTGATGAGTGAGGATAATCATTTCGGTAAGACACAGGCTAATTAAAAAATACAATGAATAAGGGAACCAAGCTTTTTGTTGGTAGTTTTTTGAAAAAGAATTTAGATATAGCAAAAAAAATAATGGTAAAAACCGCTAAGGGCAGGAAACTGTCTTCCACAAAATGGTTAAGGAGACAATTGAACGATCCATTTGTGAAGTTAGCAAAGCATCAAGGATTTAGAAGCAGGGCAGCCTTCAAACTTTTAGAAATTGACGAAAAGTTCAAAATATTTAGGCCAGGAGATGCGGTGTTAGATTTGGGATCAGCGCCAGGAAGTTGGGCACAAGTGGCTGTAGACAAGGTTAATGCAGCTAAAAGAATGAAGAACGAGAAGATAGGTCGCGTCCTAGGTATCGATCTTAAGCCTATTTTACCAATTGATGGTTTAGAATTCCATGTTGGTGATTTTTTGGCAAATGATTTTGCATTGGAAGTATCGAAGAAATTGGCCTTAACAGTAGATGTTGTCATTTCTGATATGGCAGCGAACTCTACCGGACACAAAAAGTCTGATCATCTTAGAATTATGGCTTTGTGTGAGGCAGCAGCATTTTTTTCATTTGAAAATCTCAAACTGGGGGGTAATTTCGTAGCCAAAGTACTTGCTGGCGGAGCGGAGATGAATTTACAAAAAACTTTAAAAAGAAAATTTGAAAAAGTTACTAATTTTAAGCCTAGGTCTAGTAGGGCTGATAGCTCTGAGAAGTACGTGGTTGCATTAGGTTTGAAAGAGTGATGATGTGGTCATTTTTGAGGCGTTATATTCTGGAAACTTGCTCCACGTTTAAAAAATAATAAGAGAGTAAAATAAACAAATGAAGATAGAGGAAGCTATAACTTTTGATGATGTTCTGTTGGTTCCGGCTGCATCTTCTGTTACTCCTGTAATGACAAAAATTGAGACAAACATAACCAAACAAATACCAATGAATATGCCATTGGTTTCCGCAGCAATGGACACAGTGACTGAGACGAAAATGGCTATTTCTATGGCTCAATTTGGTGGTATGGGCGTTATACATCGGAATTTGAGCGTTAAGGAGCAAGTTAGGTACGTTTGTTCAGTAAAGAGGTTTGAGAGCGGTATAGTTAATAATCCTATTACTTTAGCACCTTCTGATACTATTAAAAAAGCTAGGGAATTAGCAAAAAAGTACAAAATAACTGGTTTTCCTGTTGTCAATAAGAGCCGAGACATTATTGGAATTGTGACCAACCGAGACATGCGGTTTGTGGAAAGTGAGCATATCCCAGTAAATGAGATTATGACCAAAGAAAATCTTGCCACAATTAAAAAACCAATCAAAATAAAAGAAGCTAAAAAACTAATGGCACAAAGAAGAATTGAAAAATTATTAGTTTTAGATGATAGAAATCGTTTGAGGGGTCTCTTAACTATTAGGGATCTTGAACAGTCTGTGCTAAATCCTCATGCATGCAAAGACTCACTAGGACGATTGCGTTGTGCTGCGGCTTCGACCGTTGGCAAAGATGGTTTTATGAGGTCCGAGGCATTAATAGATGCAGAGGTAGATGTTTTAGTAATTGATACGGCACACGGGCATTCCATTGAGGTAATTGATGCCGTCAAAAGAATTAAGAAGGAGTTTACCAATATTCAGGTAGTTGCAGGCAATGTGGCAACTAAAGAAGCAACAAAGGCGCTTATTGATGTAGGTGCAGATGGAATCAAAGTTGGCATTGGTCCAGGGTCTATCTGTACAACAAGAATAATTGCTGGTGTGGGGGTTCCTCAATTGTCTGCTATTATGAATTGTGTTGATGAAGCTGAAAAGCATGGGGTACCCATTATAGCTGATGGAGGGATAAGATTTTCAGGCGATTTTGCAAAATCAATAGCTGCAGGTGCAAGTTGTGCAATGATAGGCTCTTTATTGGCTGGTACTGACGAGGCCCCAGGAGAAATAGTCCTTTCTCAAGGAAGGAGTTTTAAGAGTTACCGCGGAATGGGGTCTCTCGGGGCTATGGCTAGGGGATCTGCCGACAGGTATTTTCAAAAAGAAGTTCCGCTTGAGAAATTAGTCCCAGAGGGGGTAGACGGAAGGGTTCCATATAAAGGTCCTGTTGATAACATCATTAACCAGCTTCTTGGTGGACTGAAGGCTGCTATGGGTTATACTGGAAAGAGGGATATTCAATCTATGCGAAAAGGTTGCTCATTTGTGAGAATTTCGGGATCGGGATTGTCCGAAAGTCACGTCCATGATGTTAGCATAACAAGACAACCCCAAAATTACAGAGCTAATTGGGAGACAGAAGATTGAGTATTTTTTAGTAATATGCATCCAATCTCTAGAGCTGCTGCGGCAATCGATATCATAGACAATTACCTTGAAGGTAGTCCAATAGAGATAGCTTTGAAGAACTGGTCTCGGAAAAATCGTTTCGCCGGTTCTAATGACAGGTATTTGATCCGAGATATAATTTTTGAAATTCTCAGGAAAAGGAGATCACTATTCGTTCCATTTCAGGTTAATGGTTATAGGGAAAATGGCCGTCTTTTGGTTCTGTCTTTTTTGTCTGAACATTATGACAAAATCGAATTAATTGATGAAATTAGAAAAAACAAATATTTTCGTGAAGTTCCGAATGCAAAAGAGGTTTCTATTTTAGCCGTAAGAGAGAAAATCTTAAAAAATTCTGCAACTCCAATTAAATTTGATTACCCACCATTTTTGATGGAAGAGTTTTCACAATCTCTTGGCAAAAATTTTGAATTAGTTATGAAGAAAATGCAAGAAAGAGCACCACTCTATTTGCGCGTTAATACACTAAAAATCCAGCCCAATGATGTACAAAAGATATTAGCTGATGAAGGTATTTTATGTAGTGCGTTAAGTATTTCTGAACGAGCTCTTCAAGTTTTCCAGGGGAGAAGAAAAATAAAAAGATCACAAAGTTATGCTTCTGGGTTAGTTGAGATTCAAGATGCTTCATCCCAAGTCATGATTGATATTCCAGAAATTAAAGGTGGATCACGTATCCTTGATTATTGTGCGGGCGCTGGGGGGGAAAACATTAGCAATTGCTTCGAGAACGATGAACCGAGGAGAATTATTAGCTTTTGATATTGATGATAAAAGGCTTGTAGATTTAAGTTATAGGGCTTCAAGAGCAGGTGCTAAAGTCAAATTATTAAAGAAATTAGACTTAGTGGGTTACCGAACATCATGCGACGTAGTTTTTGTGGATGCACCTTGTTCTGGATCAGGTACATGGCGACGCGATCCTGAGGCAAAATGGAAGTTTAATGAAACTTGGCTCGAAGAATTAAAACATAAACAAGCGGGCCTTCTCAAAGAGTCAAGTTGTTATGTGAAAATTGGAGGTGTGATTGTTTATGTAGTCTGTTCTTTATTGCCTGTTGAGGGGGATGTTCAGGTTAATCATTTTCTGAGTAAGAATTCTAATTTTAAGGTTTTGAGTCGAATCCTTTTACATCCTTTGGTGGCAGGAGATGGTTTTTTTAGGGCAGTTTTGAGAAGGTTAGAATAATCGTTAAAAATCTTGATTACCTAAGAAATAGGGTTTAGAACATATAGAGAACAAAATGTGATTCTACCATTTTTCAATGGTTTTAAGTTTGAAATATTGCTACCGAAAGAAAGATGTGAAATAAGGAAATGTAAATGACAAAGCTTATTGATTTTTCAGAAAGACGTGTAATGGATAAAGAAAAAGCACTTGAAACTGCACTAGCCCAGATTGAGCGGAACTTTGGAAAAGGCTCAATAATGAAATTGGGGCAAGAAAATCCTGTAATTGATATTGAAGCTGTTTCAACAGGATCTATCAGTTTGGATATAGCTCTTGGTATAGGAGGACTTCCCAAGGGACGGATTGTCGAAATATACGGCCCTGAAAGTTCTGGGAAAACGACCTTAGCTCTACATGTGGTGGCGGAGGAACAAAAGAAAGAGGGTATCTGTGCATTTGTGGATGCAGAGCATGCTTTAGATCCAAGTTATGCTAAGAAATTAGGAGTGAATTTGGATGAATTGCTGATTTCTCAACCTGATACAGGTGAGCAGGCATTGGAAATTACAGAAACATTGGTTAGATCTGGGGCTGTATCATTAGTTGTTGTTGATTCTGTTGCCGCGTTAACTCCTAGATCAGAGTTAGAGGGTGATATGGGTGATGCACAGGTAGGTGCCCAGGCTAGATTAATGAGCCAAGCTATGAGAAAGCTAACGGGATCTATAAGTCGCTCTAATTGCATGGTGATATTCATAAACCAGATTAGAATGAAGATAGGAGTGATGTTTGGAAGTCCAGAGACTACAACCGGTGGAAATGCTTTGAAGTTTTATGCTTCAGTAAGATTAGACATTCGTCGTATTGGAGCACTTAAGGACCGCGATGAAATTGTAGGTAATGCCACTCGTGTAAAAGTAGTTAAGAATAAAGTTTCACCACCTTTTAAGCAGGTTGAGTTTGATATAATGTATGGAGAGGGTATTTCTAAGTCGGGTGAAATAATTGATTTGGGGGTCAAATTTGGAATCATTGAAAAGTCTGGTGCATGGTTTTCTTACGGTGAGGAGCGAATAGGGCAGGGTAGAGAAAATGCAAAGAAGTTTCTGATGGAGAATTCTGAACTAGCCAGGGAACTTGAGGTAAAGATTAGAAATGTAAATGGCTTGGGGAATGATCTTTCTGATGGACTTGTGGAAGAACCTGCACTTTTAAAGAACGATTGATGTGGAACTATACCTAATAGGCTCTTGGATAATTTTTGAGTGGGTCAACGATATTATTTTAAAAGGCCTATATAGTGTATAGGGAGGGGGGTTATGAGTGGACTAACAGAAATTCGTGCAACTTTTCTGGATTACTTTGAGAAAGAAGGTCATACGGTTGTTAATAGCTCCCCTTTAGTACCAAATAATGATCCAACCCTGATGTTTACGAATTCGGGTATGGTTCAATTTAAGAATGTTTTTACTGGAGTAGAAAAAAGAGGTTACAATTCTGCTGTGACAAGTCAGAAATGTCTTCGTGCAGGTGGAAAACATAATGATTTGGATAATGTTGGATACACTTCGCGTCACCACACTTTTTTTGAAATGTTGGGTAACTTCTCTTTTGGTCATTATTTCAAAGAGTTAGCAATACCCCTCGCTTGGAATCTCATAACCCAAGTATTCGGATTATCAAGGGAGAAGTTACTAGTTACCGTTTACCATAATGATGAGGAAGCTTTAAATATATGGGAAAAACGTGTGGGACTATCTAGTTCACAAATAATAAGGATCAAAAGTAATGACAATTTTTGGTCCATGGGTCCTACTGGCCCCTGTGGCCCTTGTTCTGAGATATTCTTCGATCATGGGCCAAGCGTTCGAGGAGGTCCTCCCGGTTCACCTAATGAGGAGGGGGATAGATTTGTAGAAATCTGGAATTTAGTTTTTATGCAGTACGATCGATTAGAGGACGGTAGTCAAGTAAATTTACCGAAGCCATCGATTGATACGGGTATGGGGTTGGAGAGAATAGGAGCCGTTCTTCAGGGTACCCATGATAACTTTAATACTGATTTAATGAGATCCTTAATTGAGGAATCTGCTAACCTATCTTCTCAATCGCCGGATGGGAAAATGAACATTCATCATAGGGTAATCGCAGACCATATCAGATCAATTTCATTTTTGATAGCTGAAGGTGTTTTCCCAGCCAATGAAGGGAGAGGATATGTCTTGAGGCGGATTATGAGAAGAGCCATGCGTCACGTGCATTTCCTAGGTGTAAAAGAACCAATGATGCACAAAATGGTTGGTTCTCTGATCCGAGAAATGGGAACTGCATTTCCAGAACTTATTGAAGCGAAAAAACTGATTGAGGATAGTTTACTCAACGAAGAGACCAAGTTTAAAACTACTTTGGAAAGAGGCTTAAAGCTTTTAGATAGTGAAATCAATAAATTAGATAGAAATAGTAAAGTATCAGGAAAGGTTGCCTTCAAACTATATGATACCTATGGATTTCCCTTAGATTTAACTCAGGATACCTTGCGAGAAAGAGAATTACAGGTTGATGTTGAAGGTTTTGATCAAGAAATGACATTGCAAAGAGAAAGAGCAAGAGAGTCCTGGTCTGGGTCAGGCGATAAGAAATTAGATCGTGTTTGGTTTGAACTTCAAAATAAAATACGAACGACTGAGTTTTTAGGATATACTACTCGGCAGGCGCAGGCAAAGGTTGTTGCATTGGTGGTTGATGGATCAGAATCAGATTTTGCTGATGGAAATTCTGTGGTCGATGTAGTATTTAATCAGACGCCGTTTTATGCTGAAAGTGGAGGTCAAGTTGCTGATACTGGAAACGTTTTTAATGAACAGGTAACTGGAGTTGTTGAAAATGTGCAAAAACTGGGGAATCTTTTCGTACATACCGTCAAGATCACCAATGGAATGATATCGAAGGGAGATCTTCTGGAATTGGAAGTGGATAATTTAAACCGAAATTGGATTTCATCTAATCATTCAGCAACTCATCTTATGCATCAAGCTTTAAAGGATGTACTCGGTACTCACGTAAATCAGAGGGGCTCTCTTAACGACTCTGAAAGAATAAGATTTGATTTTTCGCATAACGAAGCCCTATCAGAACAAGAAATCATGCTTGTTGAGGAAATTGTTAATAAGAAAATCGTACAAAATTCCTTGGTTTCGACAAGACTCATGGATCTAGCAGATGCAAAAAGACTGGGAGCTCAAGCACTTTTCGGTGAAAAATATGATGACGAAGTGCGTGTTGTTTCAATGGGACATGATAATAATAGTAAATCAAAAGTGGGAGTAGGAAAAATATATTCTATGGAGCTGTGTGGGGGAACTCATGTTGAAAGAACTGGAATAATTGGGTCTTTCGTTATTAGAACTGAAAGTGCCTCAAGCTCTGGAGTAAGACGTATTGAGGCATTGACTGGACTAAATGCGGTAAAATTTGGACAATCCAACCGAAACAATATTTCTCGATTAGCTATAATGTTGAAAACTCCATCAGGTAGGGTTGTTGAAAGAATAAATACATTGCTTGCGGACAAGAAATTACTTTCAGAGGAGCTGGCTGAATTGAAAAAGAATTCAGGAAAAGGTGCTCAGAAAAGAAGTAGCAATAATTACTTGAAGGAAATTCATGGTGTACAACTGGCAGTTAATTTTCTGGATAAATGTGAGATTAAGGAAATGAGGGTTTTGACAGATGAGTATAAAAGAGAGATAGATTTGGGAGTAATAATAAATTTGTCATCTGAAAAACAAAAGATTTCTTACACCGTTGGTGTGACATCAAATTTGTGTGACGTGATTTCTGCTGTTGAAATTATTGAAATTGTTTCAGATTTCACTAATGGCAGGGGTGGTGGAAGACCCGACTTTGCTCAAGGTGGAGGATATGTACGAGATAATTTAGATGAAATAATAAAAAGAATAGAGAATTTTCTGGGTAAAGCTTTAGGCTGAATACCTTTA
>CACIIZ010000040.1 GCA_902586855.1 uncultured Alphaproteobacteria bacterium
GATATCACCGAATTCAGGCGGATTGTTCAACAGGTTCAAAAGGGAGAAAGAGAGGCCAGATCAGCAAAGAAGGAAATGGTTGAAGCTAATCTCAGACTAGTAATATCGATCGCAAAGAAATATACTAATCGAGGGTTACAATTCCTGGATTTAATTCAAGAAGGAAATATCGGTTTAATGAAAGCGGTTGACAAATTTGAGTACCGAAGAGGCTATAAATTTTCCACTTATGCAACTTGGTGGATAAGACAGGCTATAACAAGATCGATAGCTGATCAGGCAAGAACCATAAGAATACCCGTCCACATGATTGAAACGATTAACAAGCTCGTGCGAACGGGGAGACAAATGTTACATGAAATTGGTAGAGAGCCAACACCAGAAGAACTCTCAACCAAACTTCAAATGCCCTTAGAAAAAGTACGAAAAGTGATGAAAATTGCCAAGGAGCCAATTAGTTTAGAGACCCCAATTGGAGACGAAGAGGATAGCCAATTAGGCGATTTCATCGAGGATAAAAATGCTGTGTTACCATTAGATAATGCTATTCAGGGAAATTTGAAAGAAACGACTACTCGTGTTTTATCCAGTTTGACCCCTAGGGAAGAAAGAGTACTAAGAATGCGATTTGGAATAGGCGTTAATACAGATCATACACTTGAAGAGGTTGGGCAGCAATTCAGTGTGACACGGGAGAGAATAAGACAAATAGAGGCAAAAGCTTTGAGAAAATTGAAACATCCTAGTCGGTCAAGAAAATTACGTAGTTTTCTTGACACCTAAGCTTGAATAAGGAGTAAATGAATGCGATGCCCTTTTTGTGGCAATACAGATACCCAGGTAAAGGATAGCAGGCCGGCTGAAGATAATGTTTCCATAAGAAGAAGGAGATCTTGCCCAGCCTGTGCAGGTCGTTTTACGACCTACGAAAGAGTGCAACTGCGCGATCTAATCATCGTAAAAAAGAATAATAGGCGAGAAATTTTTGATCGTGATAAATTAGAAAGATCCGTTAGAATTGCACTTCAAAAAAGACCTCTAGAAGTTGAGAGGATTGAACAGATGATAACCGGCATAGTTCGAAGATTGGAAACTTTGGGCGAAACAGATATACCCTCAGATAAGGTAGGTGAAATTGTTATGGAAACATTAGCAAGAATTGACACAGTTGCCTACGTGAGATTTGCTTCAGTTTATAAAAATTTCCAAGCAGCCAATGATTTTGAGGAGTTTGTCTCCGAACTAAGGCCAGACCTAAAACAAACCTAATGAGCCTAGAAGATACGATGGAAACCGATGTGAGGTATCTCAAGCTTGCAATATCATTAGGCTATAGATCCTTAGGACAAACTTGGCCAAATCCTCCTGTAGGATGCGTTTTAGTAAAACGAAATAGGATAGTTGGTACTGGTTATACGGGGTTAAAAGGAAGACCCCACGCTGAAACCAACGCTCTGAAAGAAGCTGGAAAACTTGCCAATGGAGCAACTGCTTTTGTGACATTAGAACCCTGCTCTCATTATGGACAAACACCCCCTTGCGCGTGGGAGTTAATAAAAGCCAATGTGAAAAGGGTCGTCTGCCCTCTTGAAGATCCAAATCCAAGAGTAAGTGGTAATGGATTCAAACTTTTAAAGGAACATGGAATAATAGTCGATAAGGTTCCTTTTCTAATCAAAGAGGCTAGGGAACTTGCAGAAGGTTTCTTAAAAGTTATGCACGAGAAAAGACCATTCATCGCTTTAAAACTAGCTCTAAGCTTAAATAGTAAAATTGCTACGGGATCAAATGAAAGTAATTGGATCACTGGGGAAAATGCCCGAACTTTAGTTCATTTTTTTAGATCGAGATATGATGCGGTGATGGTTGGGACAAATACCGCAATGATAGATAATCCAGAGCTCAACTTGAGAGGTCAGTTCAAATATCTACCCCAGCCAAAAAAAATCATACTTGATAGAAACCTCTCTCTGCCAAATACGCATAATTTTGCAAAAAGTACCGGCAGTGAAAATTTGATCATTGTCCACGATGAAAAAAACAAACCAAAAGCTCTTCAGAAATGGGGGAAGAATGGTATACAAACCCTTGGGGTATTATCAAATAAAAATGAAGGCATAAATCTAAAGGATCTTCTTACGAGGTTGGCTAATCTGGGGTTAACTCGTGTCCTGGTGGAAGGTGGTGGAAATCTTTCAACATCATTGCTCCATCACAATTTAGTTGACCTCCTGATATTATTCACGGCAGGCATTATTATAGAAGAAAAAGGGATAAATGGATTTACACCAAAGATTTTATCAAATGTCTCCTTACTGAAATCACCAAGATTCAAACTCGACAAGACATTCAAAGTTGGTGAAGATGTAGCTCATTTTTGGAGACCTTTAAATCCGTAACAGAAATTGTGGTAAACCTAAATAAGTTGCAAAATTGAACATAAATTAGTTTCCAAAAACTATTTGAAGTTTCTCTCGATTACGATTAGAACACAAGGTTCAAAACAAATCAGAAATTTCAACGGTTTTTGCCATTTGAAGTTCCCAAATCTTTGAGAGAAAAATGTTTACTGGAATAATTTCAAGCATTGGTATGATAACTTACATTGACCATGGGGAAATCTTTAAAGCTAAAATTATTAGTATATATGATTACCAAAATATACCTGAGGGAGGATCAATCGCACATGATGGTATTTGCCTAACAGTTTTTAACAAAAATCAAGAAAAAAAAGGTACTTCGTATGAAGTTGAAGTATCAAATGAAACAATTTCCAAAACGAATATCAGAGATAAAAACGTCGGTTGGGTGGTTGGGAAAAAAATCAATCTAGAAAAATCTCTTCGACTTGGAGATGAATTAGGTGGTCACATAGTTACGGGCCACATAGACGGAGTAGTAAAATTGGTTGGTATGGAAAAGGTTGATAAAAGTAATAAATTGACCTTTGAAGCACCTGATGAAATCGTCAATTTTATTGCACCAAAAGGTTCTATAGCATTAAATGGAACGTCCTTAACTGTTAACGAAATAGATGGTTCTCTGTTCACGGTAAACATAATTCCACATACTATGAAAGTTACCACATGGGAATACTGCAAACCCAATGATATTTTTAATGCAGAGGTAGACCTAATGGCCCGTTATATTGCGCGCCTCTTCGAGCCTCGGGACAGAAATGAAAACACCTAAAATAAATAATTCAACCAAACCTCCCTCTGAAAACAATTCAATTTCCGCAATAGAGGAAATAATCGAAGAGGCAAGAAATGGTAGGATGTTTATCCTAGCGGACGATGAAGATAGGGAAAATGAAGGGGATCTGGTAATACCGGCACAAATGTCAACCCCGGAAACAGTTAACTTTATGGCCACTTACGGTAGGGGCTTAATTTGCCTAGCACTAACCCCTGAACGAATTCAAGACCTTAATCTACCATTAATGTCATCGTCTAATTCCTCAAGGCATGAAACTGCATTTACTGTTTCAATTGAAGCGAAAGAAGGTGTGACGACAGGAATTTCAGCCCAAGATCGAGCAGTTACCATTTCAACTGCTATTAATCCGCAATCTGGGCCAAATGATTTGGCAACTCCAGGACACATTTTTCCTTTAAAGGCAAAATCAGGAGGAGTTTTAGTTAGGGCAGGACATACGGAAGCAGCTGTCGACATTGCTCGACTTGCAGGTTTGAATCCTTCTGGTGTGATTTGTGAGATCATGAATGAAGATGGGAGCATGGCCAGAATGCCTGATTTGATGGCTTTTGCCCGATACCACAACTTGAAACTGGGAATAATATCAGACCTAATAGCTTATCGACGTAGATACGATAACCTAGTGAAAGAGATTAATCTTGAAGAAGTCAGTTCTGCTTACGGCGGTAATTGGGAATTAAGGACCTTCCAAGATGAAATTTCAGGCGCTGACCACTATAGCCTATCAAAGGGTCTGATTAAGAGAACTGATTCAGTGATGGTTCGAATGCATGTTTCAAATACCTTCAACGATATTCTTGGTCTTGAACCCAAAAGGATGAACCAAATCAGAGATTCCATGCTTCAAATAACTAACGAAGGTAAGGGAGTATTAGTCTTATTGAACAATCCAGAGACTTCTAAAAACAAGAAGGATAGTACTCCAAATGTGATAAGACAATATGGCATAGGCGCTCAAATCTTGAATGCCCTAGGGATACGGAATATACGTTTACTCACAAATTCTGGAACTCCAAAGTTAATTGGGCTAGAAGGTTATGGGCTGCATATCTCAGAAACAATCCAAATAAGGAGTTTTACGGAGAAATGAAAGATTCTTTTGCAAAGAAAATCAGTGTCAAACCTTCAATTGCCAAGAGCACCAAATTTGCTCTGGTTGTTTCTCCTTACTATAAAGAAATATCTGAAAAATTGATTGCTGGAGCAATGAAAGTAATGTCTGCATCTAATATTACTACCGATATCATTTCGGTGGATGGAGCATTGGAAATACCTACAGCAATCAGCTTAACCAGAAAGCATTTTGATGGATTTGTTGCTCTCGGTTGTATAATTCGAGGCGAAACAACTCACTATGACATAGTAAGTCAAAATAGTGCGCAGGGCCTCATGCAATTAAGCACTCAAGGAGTTTGTATAGGAAACGGAATCATTACTGTCGAAAATATCCTTCAAGCTAAAGAAAGGTCGGATCCTTACAAAAAAGACAAAGGTGGAGATGCAGCTCGAGCAGCTATTAGCTTGATGCTTTTAAAATTAAAGTACCACAAAAATTAAATACTAACTTGGAAAAAATATGGTTAAAAACCTCTCCTTCTCTGAAGGAAAAACATCAAAGTCTGTTTCAAGACTCTATGCTGTTCAAGCACTTTTTCAGATGGAATCAGGAGATATTTCTCTTGATGAAGTCCGGTTAGAATTTGAAAAATTTCGCGACAAGGAAAATAATGAACTCAACAAATTTGTCAGAGCAGACTTAGTATTATTTCGTCAAATACTTAAAAAAACTGTAAAAAACCAGGTATTCATAAATGAGTCGATTGAAAACTCACTGAAGGACGGCTGGGCTATAGAACGTATTGATCCAATCTTAAGGTCTATTTTTCGAGCTGCTGCCGCTGAGCTATTATTAAAAACGCCTCCAAAAGTTGTGATCAATGAGTTTTTGGATATTGCTAAAGCTTTCTTCCCAACAGGAAAGGAATGCAAATTAGCTAATGGGATGCTGGATACTTTAGCAAAGAAAATTTAAAGCTTGTCTGGATACCAATTACTGGCTCAGAAGTTAATGTGACAAATAGTTAACCCGTTGAAACAAGATCATTTACATCCATGGTTAAAGTTTCTTACAAATTGAACTTGTTGTTTCTAGGAAACCCTCTGGGCACAAGTTTACCAGATTGAGCCCTTTTGCCAATCCAGTTCACTAGATCTTTTTCTACTTTTTTCCTGCCAGATAAATCTTTCCAAACTAAACCCTCTTCTGCACTAAATGAAGTAACATCTGATAATTCGGCATTCTTAAACTTTTGTAGCCTTACGCCCTTCCCACGCGCGAGTTCAGGTAATTCTTGAACTTTAAAAATAAGTAACTTGCGGTTCGATCCTACCGTTGCGACAAGATCCCCATCAACCTGAGATATACCCCTTGCAGTCACACCTGATTTTAAATTCATTAGCTTTTTCCCAGACCTGGTCTGTGCCACCATATTGTCAAAGTTTATAATAAAACCATCGCCGATTGAGGATACCACGATAGCTTTAAGGCCTGGTTTGAAAGTGAATGCATTTACGATATCTGCTTGATTAGGCAAATCGGTTATCAATCTTACAGGTTCACCGTGCGTACGCCCACTTGGTAAATGATTAACAATAACTGTATACACATGACCGTTACTTCCAAAAATTAGTAGCTTATCAGATGTTCTGGCTTTAAGTATGAATCTCCCTTCATCACCTTCTCTATATTTTATGTCACTTGGGATCACGTCCCTAAGCTTGATTACTCTTACCCAACCTAACTTAGAGACAACAATAGTGCAATCTTCTGATTCAAAAAACTCTGGAAGATCTAATCCCTCAGTATCCTTAATTTCCTCAATATCTGTTCGTCGATTAAAAAGGTTTTGATGAGAACTGAATTTCATCTTTAGTTTTTCAATATCAGTTCTCAACTTGCTCCACTGCTTATTAGGATTTTCCAAAAGAACTTCCAAGTCCAATCTCTCTTTCAATAGTTGATCTTTTTCAGCCTCTAATTGTATTTGTTCTAATTTTCTCAACGATCGAAGTCTCATGTTCAAGATTGCCTCAGCCTGCTTTTCAGTAAGATCAAATTCCTCTTGCAAATCTTGTTTCGGTTTTTCATTATTCCTGATTATATGAATGACTTTGTCTAGGTTAAAAAATGTAACAATATATCCTTCTAAAAGATGTAACCTTGCCTCAATATTTTCCAACCTAAAGTTTGACCTTCTTATCAGCACATCTCTTGAATGGCTCAAATAGTGATTAAGCAATTCACGTAAACTCGAAACCTTTGGAATTTTTCCATCAATCAAAATATTCATGTTTAAAGAAATCCGAGTTTCTAGGTCTGTTTTTTTGAATAATACCTCCATTAAACCTTCCGGACTTATACTTCGGGTTTTTGGTTCGATCACAACTCTTATATCTTCTGCACTTTCATCCCTAAGATCCGAAATTAGACTCAGTTTTTTCTCGTTAATCATGTCAGCTAATTTTTCAATTAATTTTCCTTTTTGAACTCCATAAGGAATTTCAGTAATGACAATTTGCCAACTTCCCCTAGATAGGTCCTCCTTGTGATAACGAGCCCTAACTCTAAAACTACCTTTCCCTGAGTTGTAAGCACTCAAAATTGTTTCTTTTGATTCAACTAAAATGCCGCCTGTAGGAAAGTCTGGACCTTTAAAAACTTTCATAAGAGCTGCATCAGTCAGGTTAGGATCTTCAATGATCTTAATGGATGCATCGCATATCTCGGTTACATTATGTGGGGGTATGCTAGTTGCCATACCTACAGCAATTCCATAAGCACCATTTGCTAGCAGTTGGGGGAAAAACGCAGGGAGCACCTCAGGTTCTCTTTCTGAACCATCATAATTGTCTTTAAATGTGACAGCTGACTCATCCAAGCCATCTAGCATTATCATTGCTATTTCACTCAACCGAGCTTCTGTATATCTTTGTGCAGCAGCATTATCACCATCAATATTCCCAAAATTTCCCTGACCTTCAACTAGAGGATATCTAGTGCTGAAGGTTTGAGCTAACCTGACCAACGCGTCATAAATAGCTTTATCTCCGTGTGGATGGTAATTTCCCATCACCTCCCCAACAATTTTAGCACATTTTCGGAAGGAGCCATTTGGGCTCAACTTCAACTGTCTCATGGCAAAAAGGATCCGCCTATGAACTGGTTTCAAGCCATCCCTACTGTCAGGCAGAGCCCTATCAGTAATAGTTGAGAGAGCATAGGTTAAGTACCTGTCACCTAATGCTTTATAGAGTTTCTCATCAAATATTCTCGTTGGGCCCGAATCTTTATTCTTTTCTGTGTCTTTTTGCATTACCATCTTATACTAGTTTTTTTTTATCCTGTAAGTAACTAAGCCAATGAAACCAAAAAAAAATATTCTCATAACAGGTTGCTCCAGCGGAATAGGTTTTGATGCCGCTATGACGCTGGATAAAAAAGGTTGGCGGGTATTTGCTACCTGTAGATCAGAATTAGATTGCACTTATTTCGAAAAAGTAGGTATAGAGAGTTTTCCACTAGATCTCAGTGACGAAAACTCAATCAAAAAGGCCATTCACTTGATAGAGGGGAAAACATCCTCAAAATTAAATGCTATTTTTAATAATGGTGCTTTTGCTACTCCTGGCGCTATTGAAGATCTTCCAAGGTCAGCCCTCAGAGAAATTTTTGAGGTTAATGTCTTTGGTCAATTTGACCTTATAAAGAGATGTTTGCCTTTGATGAAAAATGCAGATGAGCCAAGAATTGTTAACTGTTCTTCCGTACTTGGCTTTATTTCATTACCCTATAGAGGGGCATATTCAGCGACCAAGTTTGCCGTAGAGGCCCTAACAGACGCAATGAGACGTGAAAACTTTAACAGCCCAATAAAAATCATACTATTGCAGCCTGGCCCGATAAACACAAAGATAAGGCAAAATTCCTTAAAACACTTTGAGAAATGGATCAATTGGCAGGATTCTGCACACAAGAAGACTTATGAGAACACAGTCCTCAAAAGACTCTACCATGGGAGTGGTTCGAATCTACTAAACAAATACGAACTTCAAGCAGCATCTGTAACCAAGGTACTAGAAAAGGCGCTCAATGCAAAAAATCCCAAATGTCGATATATGGTAACTTATCCAACCACTGTTGCTCGTATATTGGTAAACATTTTTCCCACTAAGTTACTAGACTGGATCTTCAAAATCTGATAGGGCAAGCATCTCAAACCTTTCCGCAATGAGAAATGTCATTAAAATGTGGTCCCCTTTACTAATAATTACCGTTATCTCATGTTTGCTTGTTGTTGTTGTCCTAATGCTTGGTATAGGGGCATTTGCGAAAGGTGGTCAATTTAGCAAACGATATTCAAATAAGTTGATGCGATTGAGAATTATCTTGCAAGCTATAGCTGTTATTTTAATTCTAGCTTTTGTTTTTTTTGATCAGAAAGGCTGATGAATGGTTGTTCTTAATAAAATTTATACTCGGAGAGGTGACGATGGTAAAACTGAGCTCGGGAACGGGGAAAGAATAGAGAAGTATTCTATAAGAGTTGAAGCATACGGAACGGTAGACGAACTTAATTCCGTAATAGGAACAACGGCCTGTTTGAGTATTGATACAAAAATTAGGACTTCTCTCGATAGAATACAAAATGATCTTTTCGATTTGGGAGCTGATCTTTGTCTGCCAGAAAACTCAAAAAGGGGAAATGATTATAAACCTTTAAGAGTTGGAAAATCTCTTACAAAAAGGCTTGAGCAAGAGATAGATGATATGAATGAAGCAATTGCCCCCATAAAATCTTTTGTTTTACCAGGGGGAAGTCCAGTTGCCTCCCAGTTACATTTGTGCAGAACAATATGCCGTAGAGCGGAACGTTTGGTGGTCAGGTTAATGGAAAAAGATGATGTAAATTTGGAAGTTTTAAGATATCTGAACCGTCTTTCAGATTGGTTTTTTGTTGCAGCCAGAAAATCCAATGATAATGGCAAGAAGGATGTACTCTGGAAACCTGCCTTGAATCAAGAATTATAAACTATGAAATTGGGTTTAAAATGCGACAAAACCCCATATTTATATTGGAATCCTTTATGATAAACATTAGAACTTAAGAAAATTAAGATTCACGTACAAGTAGGAAATGTATTATGAAGATTTTGGTGCCTGTAAAACGGGTTATAGACTATAATGTCAAAGTCCGAGTGAAAACCGATGGAAGCGGTGTAGATCTCACAAATATTAAGATGTCAATGAACCCGTTCGATGAGATAGCTCTTGAGGAAGCTATTAGAATAAAAGAAGCTGGTAAAGCAGAAGAAATAATAGCAGTTTCAGTTGGCCCATCTCAAGCCCAAGAGACCCTTAGAACTGCGTTGGCCATGGGGGCTGATAGGGCAATACTTGTGGAAGCGACTGATAGCGTTAATCAGGATATTGAACCATTGGACGTAGCAAAAATATTGCATGCGATTGTCTTGAGTGAGGGAACTGATCTAATTTTATGCGGCAAGCAAGCAATTGATAACGATATGAATGCTACGGCACAAATGTTGTCAGCGTTAATGGGATGTTCACAGGCAACATTTGCATCTAAAATTGAGCTAGCTGGAGAAAAAGTTACTGTGACAAGAGAGGTGGACGGAGGACTACAGGTCGTAAGTGTCACCTTACCATCTGTTGTTTCTGTAGACCTCCGGTTGAATGAGCCTAGGTATGCCAGCCTTCCAAATATAATGAAAGCTAAACGAAAACCCCTCGAACAAAGGATACCTGCTGATTTTAAAGTTGCAATAAAAAATCGGTTGGAAATAATAGAAACAAATGAACCTCCTGAGCGACAGGCAGGTATAAAAGTTTCTTCAGTAGATGAACTAATAGAGAAATTAAAAAATGATGCAGGGGTGATTTGAAATGACTGTACTTGTGATTGCAGATATAATTAATGATGAATTGTCTTCTGATCAAATAGGAAAGACTATCGCCGCAGTGTCCGAATTAGGGGAAATTACAGTACTCTGTGCATGCAAAAATGCAGGCACTCCAGCAGGAAAAGCCGCAAAATTCGATGGTGTCAAAAAGGTATTAGCAGTTAGTGACGAAGTATTTGCTAATGGTATAGCAGAATCATTCTCCAGCTTAATCGTAGATTTAGCAAAAGATTTTGATTATATCGTCTCTGCTGCCACTGCACACGGGAAGAATATTCTACCGAGGGTGGCAGCCTTACTAGACGTAATGGTCATAACAGATATTTCAAAAGTAATTTCAAATGATACCTTTGAGAGGCCGATATATGCTGGTAATGCTCTTCAAGTGGTCAAAAGCAAAGATTCCAAGAAAATTATAAGTATAAGAACTGCAAATTTTGAGTCAGTTTCCCAAAACAATGATGCTCCTGTCGAAAATTATACTTGCAAGAAAATGACCATTTCATCTTTTTGGGTAGAAGACAAGATACAGGAAAATGATCGTCCTGAACTTACATCAGCTAAGGTAGTAGTATCAGGTGGCAGAGGGGTAGGAAGTGAGGAGAACTTCGAGATAATAGAAAAACTTGCAACCAAACTTGGAGCGGCAGTAGGAGCATCAAGAGCAGCAGTAGACTCAGGCTTTGCCCCCAATGACTGGCAGGTGGGTCAGACCGGGAAGGTAGTTGCACCAGAACTTTATATAGCGGTTGGAATTTCTGGGGCAATCCAACATTTGGCTGGCATGAAAGATAGTAAAGTAATTGTTGCTATAAACAAAGACGAAGAAGCACCAATTTTTCAAGTGGCTGACTATGGTTTAGTAGGCGACTTGTTTAGTATTGTTCCAGACCTGGAAGAAAAACTTTAATAATATTCTAACTTATTTCAAATGAATAAAACAATCCAAACGGTAGGAATTATAGGCGCAGGCCAAATGGGTGTTGGAATTGCTCAAGTAATAAGTTCGTCAGGACTGTCTGTTTTTTTGCACGATAATAGTTCAGACGCGCTGTCATCGGCAAGAGAAACTATACTAAGAGGTCTTGGTAACGCGGTACAAAAAGGTAAATTAATCGAAGAAAATATACCTAATGTACTTGAGCGGATTAGATTTGAACCTCGAATAGCTGAATTAGGGAAATGCGACTTAATAATAGAAGCAGCCACAGAGGATGAAGTGATCAAGCATAATATTTTCCAAGCACTGACACCGCACTTGAAATCTAATACCATACTGACTTCCAATACCTCTTCCATTTCTATAACCAGGCTCGCCGCACAAACAGATAGACCAGACAGATTCATGGGATGTCATTTCATGAAGCCAGCACCTAGAATGCAATTAGTCGAATTAGTTAGGGGAATAGCCACCAGCGATGAAACTAGTGAAACTCTCAAGGCGTTAGTTAATAGAATTGGGAAAACTTCAACTAATTCGGAAGATTTTCCTGCATTTATAGTTAACAGGATTCTTATGCCCATGATAAATGAAGGGATATATGCCCTCTATGAAGGCGTTGGAACAGTGGAAAGCATTGACAAGTCAATGAGATTAGGGGCCAATCATCCAATGGGTCCACTGGAGTTAGCAGACTTCATAGGATTGGATACTTGCCTTGCTATCATGAATTCTTTACATGACGGCTTAGCGGACACCAAGTACCGGCCGTGCCCTTTATTAGTGAAATATGTTGAGGCCAACTGGCTAGGGAAAAAGAATGGAATGGGTTTCTATAATTATTCAGAGAATCCTCCAAAACCCACAAGATAACTTATTGCCCCTCATCAAAAAGATTACCTACCAAATCAGTTAATGCTTTCCCTAGCTCATTAGCATCATTACCACTAATTCTTACCGTTAGAGTAACTCCCTGTTCGGCTGCTAACGTTAGAAGACCCATGATGGAGTTGCCTGGAACAACTAAGCCATCTCTGGAAACCTCCACATTAGACCTAAAACTATCAACCAAGGCCGCAAATTTTGCAGATGCCCTAGCGTGTAAACCTCGTTCATTTAGGACTTTAAGTTTCAAAGTCATAACTTTATGAAATCCCTCTCTTGATAAGCTTCCTTTTTTAAAGTCAACCAATATTCAAATCCCGATGCTTCACAAAAACTATATTTTCTCCTCCCTTGAGTACCCCTTTTAATTCATTAGCAACAACAACAGATCTGTGCTTACCCCCTGTGCAACCAACTCCCAACGCAAAATGAACTTTGCCCTCTTTCCTGAACAGAGGAATCAAAAATTCCAGTAGGGAAGATGAATTTCTCAAGAATTCTGTAAATTCTGGTAATTTCACTACGTATTCTCGTACTAAATCCGAATTGCCATTCAGATCCCTTAGTCTTTCCTGCCAGTGTGGGTTTTTTAGAAACCGGCAGTCAAAAACCATATCCAAATTCCTAGGCAAACCACCTTTGTATGAAAATGATTGTATTAAAATAGGAAATCTGTTTGAAGCATGAATCGTCGTATGTCTGAGTAACTCCTCACGTAGTTCATTAGGAGAAAAATCAGTAGTGTCTATTACAACTTCTGCAATATCTCTGATTGGTTTTAACAATTCTATTTCCTCGCTAAGTGCCTGAGATAAAGATTTTACACCCGATAATGGATGTCTTCTCCTAGTTTCATTGAAACGAGAAAGGAGCTTATGCTTTTCGCACTCAAGAAAAAAAAGAGCCACCTTTATTCCCTTTATACTCTGGCATCGGTCCACCATTCCCTGTAGAATCTTTGCAGAAAAATCTCTGGTTCTAATATCCACACCCAGGGCCAAATTTCGACTTTGTGATACGTTCATTACGAGACTTTCGATCATTGAAATTGGTATATTATCGATGATTTCAAAACCACTATCTTCTAGTGCATTAAGTGCAGTCGTGCGCCCAGCTCCGGATGAACCAGTAATTATGATTAAGTGTCTCACAAGAATCTCACTCAAAACAGATCATTTTCCAAATTTTAGGTTTTGATTTTTCCATACCTTAACATCAAAAAAAGCGCCGCGTCATTACCTGAGAACGGATTAAAATGAATTAATCTGACCGATATACCGAGACAAACCCTGCTCTGGACTTGAGGTAAACGATCTAGTGATCTATCAGTCAGTTTGACAAAATAATATAGTTTGGATGTTTCAATTAGGGGCACAGGAATAAGTCCAATACCCCTTGCTTCAATCGCACATGGGACACTGTACGGTTTGCTTATCAATATGTCTCCGTTAACATTTTTAAACAGTGTTTGATCATCAGAAACTAGAGTAGCTCCCATATTAATTAGTTTTATTGCCAGACTACTCTTTCCTAAACCCGATTTTCCAATTATTGCAGCGCCTATTCCTGAAATGTCTATGGCTGTGGAATGTAAAATCGTGCTGTTGGGGTCTGAATTTAACATGACTTGTGAGAGTTTAAATCAACTTTGGTAGTAGGTATAGCAAGAATGAAATAATTTTCCTTGAAAGTTTACTATACAGTCCTATAACAAATGCAAGATATTGATTGGCAAACGTCCAAAAAAATGGTTATCCACTTTTAATCAGGGAAATTCTAAATGAAAAAAGAATTTGATTTTAAAAACGTCAATCTAAGACCCAACGTAGAAGCGCTGATTGAGAAAGTAACACTGAATAAAGAAGGTGGATTAGACAAAGATGTTAATATATTGGTTTAAAAAGGCTAACCCACTGGTACAGTGCCGAAAAAAAAATAGTTTCCCACGACAGCTTGAGTAGTGCAATTTGATGGGAACAAAATCATGACATGCAAGAAAAGGATTAAGAGGTATTCTTCACGATATTGAGAAGCAGGTAGACCAATTTTTTGAATTCAAGGTTCCCATTAAGGTACCTGGTGTAGATAGGAATTTATTAAAACCTTGCTCACTATGGAAGAATCCTGACTCTACAGCAAAGAAGCACTAAGAGTTAGGAACATGTTGGTGAAACATTTTGAATAATTCAGAACTTATGTAGATAAAAACTTTAACTTAATAGCAGAAAGATTGAAACTTTCATAAATGGGAGGTTTGGTTTAAAATCTTCATTTATTTTATGAAGATTCTTTTGTTTTAAGAAGAATTATAGTTTTCCATATTTCCAGTAGTTTTCCAAATGACTCATACGGAGCACCAAGCCTAGAACAGAAAAGGAGAATACCCTCAATGCTAGAACAATACTCCAAATTATTGATCTTTTCTGAGAAAATTCTTGTTTCTGCAAAGAATAAACTAAAAGCTATGAAAACATCTTACAAATCAAAAGAAAAATGGATGGAGGAAAATCAATTCCTAGTACATGGCCTTGCGTGGCTTGCAACTTATGTAGAGGCTCTGAAACAGCTTAGGAATTGGGGCCAAAATCTTCATAATAAGGGAAAGCTCACTGAATTTGAATCATTAACCCTTGAAATAGCTTTTGTGGAATATTTTCAACAAATCATCAATGGCATACCCATGTCACAAACTGAATTCATACGACTTCAAGACTTCGGAATAGATCATAAAAAAATTCCACTGGGTTTTTCAAAATCGACACTGGAAAGGTTCACATCACAAAATTCTTTTATTGATAGAAAGAAAAAAAGATTAGTTCAACTAGCATCAGAAAAAGAAAAATTAGTATTATTTGAGGACCCTGGACTTAACCAAGAATATCAAATAATTCGGGATCAATTTCATAGATTTAATGAGTCAAAAGTAAGAGGAAAGGCAAATATCTGGCATAAAGCGGATCAACTCATACCACTTGAACTCATGGAGGGGCTAGCTGAAATGGGTGTTTTTGGTTTAACCATACCAGAAATTTATGGAGGTCTTGGAATGAATAAACTCGCTATGTGCGTGGTTTCTGAAGAACTATCTAGAGGCTACATAGGGATAGGTAGTTTGGGCACACGAACAGAAATCGCGAGTGAGTTAATTCTACTTGGAGGAACTGACGATCAGAAAAAGGAATTTCTACCTAAAATAGCTTCTGGTGAAATAATACCATCTGCCGTATTTACGGAACCAGATAGTGGATCTGATTTAGGTTCAATCACTACGAACGCAAAAAAATCTGGCAATCGATACCTTCTAAATGGCAACAAAACGTGGATTACTCATGCATCTAGATCCAATCTGATGATTATTCTAGCGAGAACAAACTCTAATCTTGCCCTTAAAAACAAAGGTTTGTCCATTTTTTTGGCTCCTAAAAGTCAGGGAACACCTGAAAATCTCTTCCCTGAAGCCAATATTAATGGAACCGAAATAAAGGTGCTGGGCTATAGAGGAATGAAGGAATTTGAAATAAGGTTGGAAAACTTTGTAGTTAGTGAGGCTGGCTTACTAGGTGGTATTGAAGATGGTGGTTTTTCACAATTGATGAAGACTTTTGAAAGCGCCAGAATACAAACAGCTGCACGTTCTATTGGAGTAGCCCAAAATGCTTTGGATTTAGCAATCTCTTATGCCAACACTCGTACCCAATTTAATAATAAGCTTATAGAGTTTCAGCGAATTTATAATAAGATTGCAATCATGATTGCGGAAACAATATTGGGAAGACAATTGGTTTACTTTGCTGCTCGCAACAAAGATCAAGGTCATAGGTGCGACTTAGAAGCAGGCATGGCTAAACTTTTATGTGCTAGAATCGCTTGGTCTTGTGCAGACAATGCCTTACAAGTGCACGGTGGAAATGGTTACGCACTTGAATATGACATAAGCCGAGTTTTATGTGATGCCAGAGTACTAAGTATATTCGAAGGCACCGCTGAAATTCAGGCACAAATTATAGGACGACGAGTATTAGAGTAGGCTCAAACTAAAATTTTTATCTAATCAATGAATCTAAAAATCTTTTCCTAATCATTAGTGTTTTCTTCTTTTCTACGGAATAATCTAACCATTTTTCGATGAAAAAACCAGTCAGTCTCAAACCTATTACTAAATCTGCATAGGAGAACGAGTTCTTACATTGATCAAAGCATAATATCGGAGGATATGGTAACAACTTTGAATGGTACTTTTCTCCAATACTCTTACATACCGCTTTTCCTGATTTTGGAGAAATGTAACAAAGGTTCTCTGATGTTCCAGTAACCGCACATTTTTCTAAGTCCAAGCCAAAACCAATACTTGATAGGAGTTTTAATTCCCAGTCAAGGTACAAAAATTCCCATTTCTCCTCTTTAGCAATCTTATCTAGGAATTGTTGTGTTTCATTGTAAAGTTCTGGGATCGGGTCCCTTTCGGCTAATATAGAAATACAAAGGGCTGATAAGGAATTAAACGCATATAATCGAATCCGATCACTCATGAGAATATCAGCGCGCGTTTTAACCAAATCTACTTTGAAATTCCCTAAGTTCTCTTCTAATCGACTTGACCAGTACAATAATAGCTGAGCACTTGGTTGCAAGATGGACATCATCTTTGGCGTATATGCGTTTCTAATTATTCCTAAATGACGACCTTTTTTCAGGGTCAATACTTGTAATATAGCCGAACGTTCACCGTGAGGAAAAGTACTTAAAAGTATTCCTTCATCAGACCAATCCATTTATCTTAAAAGAGAAAAATCATCAAGGAAGTGCCGCCCTTTTGGATCTTCAATCTCTAAAATCCAGACATCTTGATCAAATAAGCATTGTTTTTTAATAATTTGATTTATTCTTTCTTCCGTATCACTACAGTACTCTGACCATTCTCTTTGCCCAGTCAGTTGCAAAACATTATGATAAAGACTAGCCAGCCCATCCATTTTTGATACCTTCACTAATATCACTCCAGCAGTTTTGTCGCCAGTCCTGTTTATAAATATAGGAATTCCCTGCCTCTCTAATAGTTTCCTATAGGCTGCCACCCAAATTTCGGAAGTAATTTGAATGTTAGCTTCATCTTGCATCAAAATACCTTATGCAAATTTCATCCTAAATTGTTCTTTTTCTTTACTATTACTTCCAAGAAAAGATGTATCTTTTTTTTCAGGTTCTTTTCCATTCCAATTCGGGAACTAATAGAAATTGACTTGATTGTCTGACCCATTCTCCCAATTAGCATGGAACGATGCCGATCGTTCTTAACATTTATCGACTGCCACACCTTCATACCACCATTCCTTAGTTTTTCAATCTTACTAGTATCT
>CACIIZ010000041.1 GCA_902586855.1 uncultured Alphaproteobacteria bacterium
CAAACCAAAAAAAGATGAACTGGGGCGATCATATGCAACAGGTAAAAGAAAGGGTGCTGTATCGAGGGTCTGGCTAAAAAGTGGTGCTGGGGTGGTAATAGTTAACGGAAAAGATATGAGCAAATATTTTGCCAGACCAGTTTTACAGATGTTAGTAAATCAACCTTTCACAGTTGCTGGCGTCCCAGGTCAGTTTGATATTAAAGCTACAGTAAAAGGAGGAGGACTTTCGGGACAGGCCGGTGCACTTAAGCATGGGATTTCGAAAGCTCTTAGTCTGTTTGATCCTTCTCTAAGGCCGTCACTCAAGGTTGCAGGCTTTATAACAAGAGATAGTAGGGTCGTTGAGCGTAAAAAATATGGTAAACCTAAAGCCCGCCGTAGTTTTCAGTTCTCTAAGCGTTAAAATTGCATATTTACATTTTTAAAAAAAACATAATAAAAAAAGCACTTAGTAAAAACTAGGTGCTTTTTTATGTATGCACGTATGCAAAAAAGCTATATTTCTCAACATGCAACATTTGGTAGTTACATGAAACCGATTAAGCACAAAGTAGAGCAAAGCTTATATTACTGGTGGTGGCATGCATTAACTTTGAATACTTGCTACACAAATTTATGTGCAGGACTACAAGCTGATGCAAATGCTAATACTGGTAAAGGCATATATAAAATTTATAATGATTTTGGTGATGTAAGACATCATGCTGTAGTGTTTGTATTAAAAATAACAAAGAGCAAAGGTTTAGTTCAATTTGATTACCTTATTGAGATATTTTTTACTACTAGATTTCCTTTCAGATATCTTAATAGAGGTGGTTTGTAGATTTAAATTATATGGAAAATCAAGAGAAAAAATTCTTAAAAACTGAGGGTAATGAGTGGTTCAAGAGAAATGTTCATAAAATCTCTGATAACTCCCCTGAAATTTCTGTTTTATGTAATTGGCTAATGCCATTTAAGAATAAAATTAATAATATCTTAGAAGTGGGCTCTGGATGTGGTAACAAATTGTCACAGATGTGTTGGCAGTTAGATAGCCTGGGGTTGGGCATTGATCCTAGCAGTTTGGCTGTAGATTTTGCAACCAGTAATTATGGCGAACGATGTATTTTTAAAATAGGTACTGCTACCACTTTACCAGTTCACTTAGACCAATTTGATTTAATCCATTTTGGATTTTGTTTGTATTTAGTTTCAAGAAATGAATTACCAAAATGTTTTAAACAAGCTGATCTTTTGGTCAGGCCGGGTGGGTTTCTCTCGATAGTTGATTTTGATCCTCTTAAACCGCATGCAAATCAATATGTGCATTCCGACGGACTTAAAAGTTACAAAGACAAGTACTATCAAAAATTTTGTGAGTTAGGTAATTATACATTGGTTAACAAGTATTCATTTTCAGAAGACCGACATCATTTTTCTATGGATCCTTACGCTCGTACTAGCTTGACACTGCTTTTTAAAGAAAAGAAATGATTGCTTAAAATAATGATGGTTTCATCACGTAAAAACGTTTATATTGAGGCACTCAGCAATGAATTTAGTTTCGGGGGGAAACATGGAAGCTAGGATAACATTTAAGCTATTTTTTTTACTTTTAGGGCTAACTTTGGCCTTATTAGCCAACCAAACTAGTGCAAAAGGCCAAAATATTATTCTGTGTGGGGGCAGCCCTGGGGGGCTGTGGTCATTATTAGGGGCTGGTTTGAATTCTGCGGTTCAGAAAATTGATTCGAGTTCAGTAGTTACTTACCAAACCTCAAGTGGTGGGTTTGCTAATTTATCACAAACTAGTTCTGGGAAATGTGATGTTTCTATTGCTCATATAGGTGAAATAGTTATAGCAGAAAAAGGCTCAGAGCCATTTTCTGCTCCAGTTACTGGCACTAGAGCTATTGCATTGCTATATGACTGGGCTCCAATGCAATGGCTTGTTGATAAGAAATTTGCTGAAAAACACCGTTTGAAAAAAATTTCGGATCTTTCAAAGGGAAATCTTAAAATTGATCTGGTTGTTAATCGGAAAGGAATTTTACCATCTATTTTAGCTGAAAGTTCCTTGCAAAAATCTGGGATGACTTTTGAGGAAATCTTAAACCTAGGAGGAAGTATTCAGTATCAGGGTTCAAAAGCGGCATCTCAAATTATGCAAGACCGTAAAGCAGATATTTGGGTAAATGCTACTTTTATTGGGAGTGGGAAGATTAAAGCTATCGCAAAAGTGAGAGATCTTACAATGCTTTCCGTTGATAACAGTGTTGTTGAAAAGATGTCTGAGGAGTTTGGCTCCAAACCCTTTGTTATCAAGTCAGGGTCATATATTTGGCTTGCGGAAGACGTGGAAACTTTTGGCGCGCAAGCTGCGCTTGTAGGCTCGGTGCGAAGTGATGATGCCAAGATAGAGCTAATAGCAAAAGCAATTTCTTTGTACCCGGAAGAAATTCAGAAAGTGCACCCAGCCATGAGAAGTTTTAACCTTGAATTAGCAAAATCTGTGACGGTTGTACCTTATCACCAAAAAGCGGCTGCAATTTCAAAGGGTAATTAAGATCAGTTAAAGGATGCGGTTCCAGTAAACCATCAATTGGTAGAGAGATTTTTCACAGGCATTTGGATGTTTCAGGACAATGTTTTCGATAGTTTTTTTTTCTACTGGTATTCGAAGAAAAGTAGTTTCAGGATTCGATGAATCTCTCAAGGTGTACAATGCTGCTGTTGCCATTTGGGTGTTATACGCAGCCATTTTTTCAAGAATAGATATTTTAGCAACTTCGGTCATTTTCTTATGCCTCATCCTAGTTCCTTCATTTCTATATGTTGGTGGATCACCATATTCACATAGTGAAAGACCAAGTATTATCGACTGGATCTTATCTTTTTCTGCTTTATTATCAGGAGTTTATTTTATTTCAGAGATTGAAAATATCTCGACTAGAATTTCTTTGCTAGATGAATTGAGTCCTTTAGAATATTTTTTTTCATCATTAATTGTATTGCTCAGTCTCGAGATTACGAGGCGGTCAATAGGAGCCATCTTATTGATCATTATTTTAGCCTTTATATTTTATAACTTATTTGGCCACCATGTTAATGGTATTCTTGGGCATGGTGTTATCACTACTGGTCATTTCCTAGATATTAATGTCTTCACCTCTGATGGGTTATTTGGAATTCCAATCAGAGTAGCAGCGACTTATGCTTTTTTATTTGTTTTATTTGGGACTATTTTTGAGAAATCTGGAGGAAGTCAATTCTTTTTTGAAATCTCGAGGCGTTTAACTGGAAAAACTAGGGGAGGAGCAGCTAAGGTGTCGGTACTTTCATCGGCTCTGTTTGGAACAATGTCTGGTAGTCCTACCTCTGACGTCGTTGCGACTGGATCTATCACTATTCCATTGATGAAGAAGTTTAAGTATTCGGCTGGAATGGCAGGTGGGATAGAGGTGGCTGCATCAACAGGCGGTAGCTTGTTACCTCCAGTTATGGGGTCGGCGGCCTTTATAATGTCTGAGTTTACAGAAATTCCATACTTATCAATCATTTCTGTGGCGGTATTTCCAGCATTAGTGTACTATTTAAGTCTGCTAATTCAGGTTCATTTTAGATCTCCTGTATTAGGACAATCTTATGCCAATAAATATGACAGTTATAAGGGTGGAGAGTTTTTTGACTTAATCTACCTTTTACCTTTGTTCGGATTAGTATCAATGTTGATACTAGGCTTTACCCCAACTATGGTTGCAGGGCTAAGTACTTTTTTGATATGGATAATCTCCCTCATACATCCAAGATCTGAAGTATCTTTTGTAAAAACAATTGATGTTCTGTCGTTGGCGACCGTAAGGATGATCCCAGTCACTGCTGCTTGCGCATCTGCTGGTCTTGTTATTGGAGGTATAACTATGACTGGCTTAGCAACAAAATTTTCTAATATTGCCTTTTCTATCGGGGGTGATAACGAGGTCTTAATTTGTGTTTTTGCCGCTGCTGTTACCATTATATTGGGTTTGGGAATGCCTACCCCGAGTGCTTATATACTTTCGGCAGTGTTAGTAGCTCCAACATTAGTCGAGGTAGTGGAGCTACCTTTAATTAATGCCCACTTATTTCTATTTTATTTTGCAGTTTTGTCTGCAATGACTCCCCCAGTGGCCGTCGCAGCATATGCAGCAAGCGCTATTTCAGGATCTAATCCATTTTCGCTAGCTATTTCTGCCATTAGATTATCAGCGGCCGCATTTATACTACCCTTTTCTTTCATTACAATGCCTAATATATTGAACCCTTTCAACGTATTAGCAATGTTGGCAGATACATTTTTTTTGGCCTCTTCCTGTATATTTCTCTCTGTAGCTTTTTCACTTCGTGCACGAAATCATTATTTAAACATACTTAAAGTTTTATTAGCTTTAATATCCGTAGTACTTATTTTCCCTTACTTTTTGTTTAAATTAGTGTTTCTTATTAGTGGGTGGATTTTGTTAGTATCGATTTTTAAACTAGAGAAAAACTAAGGAATTAGGTGCTATGCTAAGCAACAACAATATATTAAAAGCTAAAATTCAGGACTGGTTAAAGGAAGATGTTGGTAACTTCGATTTAACTTCCCAGATTGTAGTAGACCCTACAATTCAGAGTACCTTCAGTCTTGTAACGAGAGACCCTGCGGTAATTTCTGGTTTGGAGGCAGCTCAATTAGTCTTTAACCAAGTTGATGAGGAAATAGAATTCGAATCTTTATGTAAAGATTGTGATAGAGTCGAAGCCGGTTTTAAGATAGCTAAAGTGAGAGGGAAGGCTGTTGCTATTTTAACCGCTGAAAGACTTGTATTAAATGTCCTTCAGAGAATGTGTGGAATCGCAACAGCAACACGAAAATTTGTAGAAAAGATTTCCCATACCAAAGCCTTTTTAGTTGATACAAGAAAAACCACACCGGGTCTCAGAATCCTGGAGAAACATGCGTTCTATTGCGGTGGCGGAAAAAATCATAGATTTGGATTGGATTCTGGCGTAATGCTAAAAGATAATCATATTGCCCTAGTAGGTGATATTCATGAGGCAGTAATGCTTGTCAAAGAACGAGCACCTATACTTACAAAGATTGAAGTAGAATGTGACACGCTCGCTCAGGTTAGAGCAGCCCTGGCTTCGAGGGCAGACCTGATTATGCTAGACAACATGAGTACTTTGGAAATGCAGAAAGCTGTTGAATTAGTGGATGGTAAAATCCCTTTGGAATGCTCGGGTGGGGTCAATTTCAGAAACATTAAGGAAAAAGCTGAGACAGGAGTAAATTATATTTCTGTAGGTGCTATCACGCAGTCTGCTGCATGCATAGACATTGGGTTGGATTTCTAAATTTTTGCCTAACGATTTTTAGCTCATAAAGTTACTGAGTGGTCGAATTATATTAATTGAACTGATCCCTCATAGAGTTGAAAATTGATTTCATTCTAGGGTCTACCTCACAATTCGCTATTATCTTCATTTCTTTTTTTGCTTTGTAGGCTTCACCATTGTACTCAAAGTTTGGATATTTAGGTGAAATAGCTAACCTAACCAAATCACCCTCATACAATTTTATCCTGGCTAAATTATTTGAAAAATAAGCAAAACGCTTACTTTTTATGTGAACTACAATAAATGCATCTGACGTAATAGTGCATTCATTCTTGAGAGTGACCTTAGAAATAATTTTTTCAGGCTTGCGAAAACTCTTTTCTATGTTGGACCAATTTGATAACAAAATTGCAATCATTACACCAAGAGTAAGGGTCACAAACGCTATTTGGCCAATTTTTTTAATCATAACTACTGTTATACTCAAGTAAATGGGTTAAAACGTGGTTGAATTTACTATTATATTTTCTAAATAACAAAGATAGTACCTATAAAGTGTTGATTTCTGTATAAGGCATTTTACTGTAATAAATTTTAATCCATGCTTTAATTAATTTGCGTGATGAGGTAAGAGAGTTTAAACATTTTTCATGCCATTTGCTATTAGAAAGGTATAAAAGTGAAAAAAGAAGTGGCTCGAGATATTTCCTACTCTAGTTCTGCAAAAAGTAAGGCGGGACGGGCAGTAATTCGGTCAATAGAAAATATGACTGGTAGGATTAGCTTGATTAAGCAGGCTAAGGATTATGAAAATGAAGTTGCTGCTGGACGTAATTTTTGGGAAGTCATCCTAGAAAAATATCGAATTCGCCTTAATATTCTTGGTGGAAGTTTAGATCAAATCCCAAAGATAGGTCCAGTAATAGTCGTAGCTAATCATCCTTATGGAATATTAGATGGCCTTATGCTTGGCTATATTTTATCTAGTACTCGCAAAGATTTTAGGATATTGGCTCATAGAGTTTTTAAGAAGGCACAAGACCTAGATAAAGTTATTTTACCTATAAACTTTGATGAAACTAGAGACGGGGTAGCAAAAAATATTGAAACAAGAAAACAAGCCATAAGCTACCTTGTGAATGGGGGATGCGTTGGAATTTTCCCAGGGGGAACTGTTTCAACAGCAGTGAAGCCCTTTGGAAAGGCTATGGATCCTAGTTGGCGGAAATTTACTGCTCGATTGATCGCTAAGTCTAAGGCCAAGGTAGTACCAATTTATTTTGAGGGTAGTAATAGTAGGCTTTTTCAAATAGCTAGCCATCTGCACTATAATCTAAGAATGGCCCTTCTTATTAAAGAATTCGGTAGAAGGACAAATGACAAAGTTTCAGTAGTTGTTGGACAACCTTTTTCAGAAAAGGAGTTAAGTAAATACAATAATAATGCCGAAAGTCTCATGAGATTTCTTAGGATAGAGACATATAAATTATCTCCAGACAAAAGAAAAGGATTTGATGAAGGTTTTGATTTTGATACTTAAATTAGCCTGAAATTATATTCGTTTATTTAGGGAAAGTAATAAGTGATAAAGACTGCAATACTTGGCGCGAGTGGTTATGCTGGAGCAGAGTTAGTCAGAATTCTCTCTGCTCATCCTGATTTTGAAATCTCTGTAGTGTCAGGGGACTCAAAATCTGGCATGAATTTTGGAGAGGTTTATCCTTCGCTTAGGCATCTTGATGTGCCTAAAATCTTTTCTATTGAGGAGATAAATTTTGATCGTTTAGATGTAGTTTTTTGCGCTTTACCACACACAAAAAGTAGTTTAATAATCAAAAGCTTACCAAAAAAAATTAAGGTTGTTGATCTGTCTGCTGATTTTCGACTTCAGGATATTAATAGTTATAAGCAGTGGTATGGAATTGAGCATCCTGCACCAGAACTTCAAGTTCAAGCTGTGTATGGTTTAACTGAGTTTTATAGAAAAGAAATCATTAAGTCCAGAATTGTAGCTTGTACAGGATGTAATGCTGCTACCGCGATGTATCCTTTAGTGCCTTTAATACAGGAAGGATTGATTAATTTAGACGACATAATTGTTAATCTGGCGACAGGTGTTTCCGGTGCTGGCAGAAAGGCAAAGGAAGAAATGCTTCATAGTGAGATTTCGGAGGGTTTTACGCCCTACAATGTCAGTAGGCATAGACATATCGCAGAATTTGATCAAGAATTTAGCAAGGCGGCTTGTAGGCCTGTAAGGATCACTTTTGTGCCTCATTTGTTACCTCAAAACCGAGGTATACTGGCCACCATTTATGTCAAAGGTTGCTTAGAAGATATCCAAACAACTCTGGAGCAGAGGTATTTGGATGAGGAATTCATCAATGTTATGGAGCCTAATACCCTAATTTCCACTAAGCATGTCCGGGGTTCTAACTATTGCCATCTTGTGGTTTGTCAATCTAGCAAAGAAGATGTGACAATAATTTTCTCATGTTTAGATAATTTAGTTAAAGGCTCATCGGGTCAAGCGGTACAGAATGCAAATTTAATGTTTGGGTTGGAGGAAACATCTGGCCTTTTGGCTGCGCCTTTTTATCCTTGATAAATTCGTGTCATGATTTCAAGAAAAAAACAGAGAATACGGTTGTTAGTTTTGGGGTTTTTATTGCTAGGGCTCGCTTCTGTAATTGTTGGGTGGGCACTAAAAGATGGTATTGAGTATTATAAGTCACCCACACAGTTGCTTAACTCAAATATTTCAAGTGATGTAAGATTTAGACTCGGTGGTTTGGTGAAAACTGGAAGTATAGACAGATCAAATGGGAAAGAAGTAAGATTCATGGTCAGCGACAATATAAATAATATAATGGTAATATTTAGTGGTATTTTACCAGACCTATTCGCTGAAAATCAAGGCGTTATAGCACTAGGTCGTTACGAAGGCAGTGTTTTTTTAGCGGAAGAATTACTTGCTAAACATGATGAGAGTTATATGCCAAAGGAGGTAATAGATATGCTTAAGACTGAAGGTACCTATGTTGATCCAGAAAATTAATTATTGATTTGGGACGTGAGATGATTATAGAAATTGCTCATTTTTCATTGATACTCGCTTTCTCGTTATCCTTGATAACGGTCATAGTGGCCATACTGGGATCTTCATATCATTGGGGTAACTGGGAGGTGTTGGCGTGTAGCTTGGTTCCATTAACTTTTTTATTTATCGGAGGCTCTTTTTGTGCACTAATTTATGGTTTTCTAGTTTCTGATTTTTCCTTAATTGTCGTTTATGAAAATTCTCATTCCTCAAAACCTTTAATCTATAAAATAGCAGGAGCCTGGGGGAACCATGAAGGATCTTTGTTACTCTGGGTGCTATTACTGTCTTTTTTTGCCAGTTTGGTAGTTTGGTTTGGAGTAAATTTGGATCAGCGCTTTCGGACGGTGGTCATCGCAGTGCAAACTAGTATTTTAACAATGTTTTTGGGCTTTTTATTGTTTACCTCCAACCCGTTTGCCAGAAACCCAATTCCACCATTTGAAGGTAAAGGTTTGAATCCTATACTCCAAGATCCAGGTTTGGCATTCCATCCTCCATTTCTGTACTTAGGTTATGTTGGATTATCAGTAGCGTTTAGTTTTTCTATAGCTGCTTTAATACTTGGAAAAGTCGACTCTGTATGGGCTCGCTGGGTTAGGCCTTGGACCTTGTTGGCCTGGATCTTCTTAACAATAGGGATAGCGTTAGGAAGTTGGTGGGCTTACTACGAATTAGGTTGGGGTGGTTGGTGGTTTTGGGATCCAGTTGAAAATGCTTCATTTATGCCTTGGCTAACTTCAGTTGCACTTTTACACTCGGCAATTGTTGCCGAGAAGAGAGAGAGTCTCAAAAACTGGACAGTTTTACTGGCTATTATTGCTTTTTCATTTTCACTGGTAGGTACATTCATTGTGAGATCTGGGGTCTTAACTTCTGTGCATGCATTTGCGCACGATCCAACAAGGGGGATATGGTTATTATTTATGATTGTTTTAATAGTGGGGGGCGCTTTGCTGCTTTATGCTATTAGGGCATCAGTACTTTCCAGTAGCTCAACCTTTTCGCTGATAAGTAGGGAAAGTTCTCTAGTTTTGAATAATTTGTTACTTATGGTAGCGACATTAGTTGTCTTTGTAGGAACCATATGGCCTTTAATTATTGAAATAACTCTAGGAGAAAAAGTATCTGTAGGAGAGCCTTTCTTTAACAGTGCTTTTACTCCCTTTATGGTTATTTTGGCTATGCTACTTCCCTTTGGGGCTGTTTTGCCTTGGAGAAAAACTGCACATGTGCGTTCCTTGAAAATACTATTCCCAATATTTTGTTTGTCGATTTTGTGTGGCCTGATTGTGAGGGAAATACAAACTCTTCCCAATTTGATTGCTCCTTTTGGGATTTTTTTGTCCCTTTGGGTAATTTTTGGTGCTTGGAGTGAATTATTTTCTAGGGTGCAACCTTTTTCAAATCCAGTAAGTATTACAATTTATCGGGTCTGGAATACTCGTGGATCGGAGTGGGGTAAATTCATCGCGCACAGTGGCTTTGGTCTTATCATTTTTGGAATTGCTACTATTACGGCGTGGGAAACGGAAGATATTAGAGTAATAAAGTTAGGAGAGCCTTATAGTGTGGGCCCATATATACTAACACTTAATGATGTTTCGTTTAAAAATGGACCTAATTATGTTTCGACATATGCTAGTGTTATTGTTGAGAATTCAGAAGGAGATTATTTAACAACCATGAATCCTGAAAAACGTTTCTTTCCTACTAGCTCCACTATTACAACAGAGGCAGCTATAGATAATGGGCTGACACGAGATTTGTATGTTGTATTAGGAGAAATGCAGGCTAAAGAATCTTGGGTTATCCGTACATACATTAAACCCTTTGTCAACTGGATTTGGTTAGGAGCATTTGTTTTGGCGATTGGCGGTTCAATAAGTTTATTTGATAAGCGATTGAGGTTTGGGGCTCGGGATAAAAGAACAACTGTGCTAGAAAGTTCATGAAGAAAAAGTATTTGATTTTCGTAGTTCTCTTGGCTTTTCACGCAAACTTTTCGTGGAGTGTAGAACCAGATGAAATTTTAGCAGATGCAAATCTTGAAAGCAGAGCTAGGGTTATTTCAAAAGAGTTGAGATGCCTCGTTTGTCGAAATGAAAATATTGATAGTTCGAATGCAGGATTAGCAAGGGATTTAAGGTTGCTGGTTCGGGAGCGATTAGTTTTTGGAGATAGTGATGAAGAAGTTATTGCCTATGTAGTAAAGCGATATGGGGAGTTTGTTTTACTCAAACCCAAATTTGGCGGAAGGTCACTAATCTTGTGGCTTTTTGGTCCTACAGTCCTCATTTTTTCAATTTTCTTTCTTATAGTAGCCTACAGGCGTAGCCACAAGACAGGTAGTCTAAGAGAAAATCTAAAACTCAGTGAAATGGAAGAAAGAGAATTAACAAACTTTTTTAAAAAAAAGTGACTCATGGGCAAAAAATATTATAGTTCAAAATGGGAGGAGGTTATAAGGATCCCTTAATAAGAATTCTTTTCAGTGAGAAGTTTGATGACTTTTAATTTAAGTTTACCCGACGTTCGCCTAACTATGATAAGCGGGAGCCCGAAATTGTTTGATGCTAATCTTCATAATGCCCAATTTGCTGAAAAGAAATCATCTCAGGAACTCTGGAAATTCATTTCTAAAGTGGGGGAGTGTTCACCTTACCTCAATACTCTTATCGGACAAGAAAAGAGGTGGCTTAAAACCATCATAGATTTTCCAGTAAGCTTTATTTTAGAAAATATTCTTAAAGAAATAAGGTTATCAAATCAAAACAATATCATTCAAAATTGCAAGCGGGCTAGGCGGAGGAGCTTTTTAATTGTTGCTCTGTTTGATCTTTCTGGTTGCTTATGTCTTACAAATGTGTCGCGTATTTTAACGATTGTGGCTGATGAAATACTTAGTGCTCTAACAAATATCGTAATTAACAGCCAAGAAATATTAAAAAAGGAATCTTCCTCAAAGAATTACGATCTTTCCAATGATAACACTGCTAAAAAATCAAAAAAACAAAGGGTGTGGTCTAAATTTTTTGTGTTAGCTATGGGGAAAATGGGTTCTCATGAGCTTAATTATTCTTCAGACATAGACATAGTTTTTTTTCTTCGCTCAAAGAAGGCATTGATTCAGGAGCAAATAGAAGAAAGACAGGAGTATATTAATAAAGCTCGGGAATTAATTAAGATATTATCTAGCGTAGCTAATGATGATTTTATTTATAGAACAGATCTACGCTTGAGACCAGATCCTGCTTCTACTCCAATCGTAATATCTACAGAGTTTGCAGAAACATACTATCAAAAACTTGGTCGAACTTGGGAGAGAATGGCCTTTATTAAGGCAAGGCCCGTCGCTGGAGATAAATCTGATGCAGATGAATTTTTGAGAGCTTTGGAAAATTTTATTTGGCGAAAACATTTTGATTACGCCGCTATCGAAGACGTTAAGAATCTTAGAGAGAAGATGAAACTTGACTCCAGGTCTATTAATCTCGAGAACCTGAGCGGGTACAATATTAAGATAGGATTGGGAGGAATAAGGGATATAGAGTTGTTCACACAAACCTATCAACTAATAGTTGGTGGTCGTCAGAGATCTTTAAGAAATAGTAACACCATTTCGATCCTTAACCGCCTTGTAGAGATGCAATGGTTAAGAAAAAAACAGTCAAAAACGTTAATTGATGCATATACCTTTTTGAGAAGCGTTGAGAATAGATTGCAAATAATGAACAACACCCAAATACAAGTTTTGCCCAATGAAAATTCAGAGAAATTTTTGGCACTATCTATTCTATTGGGCTTTGGTGAGCCTGAAAAGTTCAAGAAGAAACTTAAAAGTTCCCTTTTATATGTGAAAAGATTAACAGATGATTTTTTTACTAACTTCAAATTTAGAGAAGTAGTTCGAAACAAGGAAACATCCTCTAAAAAGATTTTACCAAAGGTTGCATTTGGTGATAAGCCTCTCAAACAAGAGAATCTGGAGTGTCCCCAAAATCTTGAACATTTCCTTAAAATGCCAATTTTTAGGTCGGATAGGGCCCTAAAATCATTTAAAGCCTTGATTCCTGCAGTTACTAATGAAATTAATTTGTCGACTAATCCATCAAATGCTTTTTGGCAGTTCGGTAACTTTCTTGGAAATCTTCCCTCTGGAGTACAGCTTTTTCCTCTATTAGAAAACAACCCTAGTATCATTAACTTGTTAATTCAGATTTGTGAGAGCTCTAACTCAATTACACAAATTTTAGCAAAAGACATCACCCTGTTTGATCTTTTAATTTCAGAGAAATTTTTAGATATTATTCATACCAAAAGTGTTGCCAAATCAAAACTGAGAATAAGACTAAAGCGTAATTCAGATTATGAATTCATACTTAATGAGTTGAGACGATTTGTAAAAGAGAGGAAGTTTCAGATTTGTGTTCATTTGATACTAAATAAATTAAGCTCATTTCAGGCGGCAAAGCTTTTCTCAGATACTGCTGAAATTTGTGTAGATATTCTGTGCCCACAAATCAAGAAAAATTTGTCCAAGCGCTATAAAATTTCTGGAGTAGAAGTTCCATGCATTTTAGGTATGGGGAAATTAGGCTCTCGGGAAATGAATTTTTATTCGGACCTTGATTTGATCTTAATTTATAACGCTAAGATATCACCTAACCTTGGAGAAAATGACTCTAGTTCTTTACCAGGGTATTTTGCAAGATTTACTCAGGCATTGGTATCAGCATTTACTTCTCTTACCGAGGAAGGGCGCTTGTATGAAGTTGATATGAGACTGAGACCTTCTGGGAGACAAGGGCCAGTAGCAACTTCTTTATTCTCCTTTAATGTTTATCAAAATGAAAAAGCTTGGGTTTGGGAACACATGGCGCTATCTCGGGGGCGTATTATTTCTGGAGACAGTGATCTAAAAAGGCAGGTATTAAAAGTATTTAATGAAGTATTTGAGCGGAAAATTCATTCAGCTCAAATCATTAAAGAGCAAACTCAAAAAATGAGACAAACCTTGGGGAAAAAATTCTCCAGTGTGTTTGCTCTTCCTGAAATAAAGTTTGGCCGTGGCGGTATGCAGGAGTTAGAGCTTTTAGTCCAAATGGGGTTTTTATTAGTCAATTTAAATTACGAATACAATCAGCAATCTCCTAGAAAATTGATAAAAAGATTGAGTGACAAGGAATTCTTTACAAAAACTGAAAGCAAAAAGTTATTGCTGACACATAATTTATTTTTTAACTATCAGCAGACTTACTGTATTTTTACTACAAAGATATCGGGTAAGGATAGGTTGTCTGAGAAAGGTTTATATCATTTGCTTAAAGTCATTCCTGATATGAATACGCCCGCAAATATACAATGTATTGAGGGTTTACATGAGGTACTGGTTGAAAGTGCAAATTTTGTGGGAGACTTATTCGATAGTAAATTAAAATGAAACCTGTCACTGATACGAATAATATAATCTATCACAAGCCTTTGAGAAAAATGTAAATTATTTTAGTGTTAGAATCTAGGATAGCTGGTAGGATAATTTTGAGGTGCTAAATGAAAAGTAACCCGAGAGGGTTGATAATGGAAGCTTATAATATTGAGTCCATCTCTGATGAAGAATGCCGAGCTATATTTTTTGGCTGGGCCTTGGCTTTGGACGAAAATTCAGATCCTCTTGTGGCGATTAAGGATCTCTTAGGAGTTATTGGGAATCTGCACCCTACACATCCAATGACTAAGGTTTTGAGGGAAGGCTTGGTGAAAGGTTTCACTGAAAAGTCTAGGAGAAAGGGTAGGAGAAACAAATTAAAGGAGCCGAGATAGCCTCTGAAGTATACGCACCCAACTTCTTGCACCTTTATGAAAACTCCTGACGTTATACTTTTCGTTTGGAGAGTGTATTTGGTCATCATTTAAGCTAAAACCGACAAGAAGAGTATCAGTATTTAAAATTTCTCTAAAATGTTTTACGATTGGAATTGATCCTCCACCTCCGACAAAAACTGCTTCTCTTTCCCACTCATCTGTCAAAGCTTCTTTGGCTTCTGACATAATCCTAGAGTCAACAGAAAACTGTGTAGCTCTCGATCCTTTATGGTCAGAGAAAGTTATATCAAAATCGGCAGGTAATTCTTGGCGCAATTTGTTGCGAAATTCTTTCCTTATTTTCTCTGGATCTTGGTTTCCAACGAGGCGGAAGGAGATTTTTGCATAAGCTTCAGATGGTATTACAGTCTTGAATCCTTCATTAATGTACCCACCCCAAAGCCCATTAATCTCACATGTTGGCCTACTCCACAACTTCTCTAATGTTGAAAAAAAAGTCTCGCCTACCGACTGAGAGAGCCCCAGATTTTTAAGAAATTCTTTTTCTGAAAACTGTAATTTTTCCCACTGCCTCAGTAAATCTGATGAAGTTTTCTCAACTCCCTGATAAAAATTTGGGATATTGACTCTACCGTCATTTAAGTGGAGTCCGGCAATTAACTTTGACATTATTTGTAAAGGATTTGGCACAGCGCCACCAAATAATCCTGAATGTAAGTCTCTATTAGGACCTCGAATGGCAATTTCTTCACTTAACATCCCGCGCAAGGAACTCGTAATTGAAGGTGTTTCAGGATCCCACATTCCCGTATCACAAACTAGGGCATATCTGCTTTTTAGTTCGTCTTTATGACCTTCTAGGAAAGGAATTAAAGAGGGAGATGAGGTTTCCTCCTCACCTTCAAATAGTAGGGATATTTTGCATGGTAATTTTCCCTCTACGGCCTTGATAGCCCTACAAGCTTCTACAAAGGTCATGAGTTGACCTTTATCGTCGGCTGCTCCTCGGGCTCGAATAACAGAACCATTCTCAGTTTGTTCGATGACAGGTTCGAATGGATTAGTTAGCCATAAAGACTCAGGGTCCACTGGTTGAACATCATAATGCCCATAGAAAAGAAAATCAGCTGTTTCCTGGTCATTGTGGGCTAGGACCATGGGGTTTCCGTTAGTCCTTTTAAGAGATGAGGAAAATCCTATCTCTATAAGTTGTTTGTTAAGCCATTCTGCCGCTTTATAGCAGTCCTTTTTGTATTTTGGATCAGTCGATATTGACTTAAATTGGAGCAATTCAAAAAGACGTTTTTCTGCGTATTCTTGAGACTCATCAAGTTTTTTTAGAACTAAATCTAAGTTCATTGAGTCTCCTATTTTCTTAATGATAATCTTCTCTAACTTTTTCGTGTAAAAGTAGGCACATCTTGAGTTGAACGCTCTGAACTATATCTATAATTATCAAGATCGAAATTGATAATATCTGAAGGATTATTTATTCGATTCGTTATAATAAATCTTGCCATAGAGCCGCGCGCTTTTTTAGAGAAAAAACTTATATTTTTTAATTTTTTTTCTCGCTCTTCCAAAAACTGGGGAGTAATAATCTTTGCATCCAAAATATTCTTATCAAGAACTTTAGAATATTCATTAGAGGCTAGATTAATTACTGAATTAACTGGTCTATTTTTTAATTCTTTAGACAGCCTTTCAGAAACTAACTTGCTCCAATAGTCATAAAGGTTGTTACCCAAAGAATTCTTTAGAGCACTACCCATCTCTAGTCGATAGGGTTGAATATTATCTAACGGTCGTAACAGGCCGTATAAACCCGACAGTATGCGCAGATTATCTTGTGCAAATTCAAAATCCTGCAAAGAAAAGGCTTTGGCTTGCAATCCTACATAGGTATCCCCACTGAAAGCCAAAGCTGCAGGCTTGGTCTCAAATTTTGAGGGTCTTTTTTTGAATTTTTGAAATCTCTCATAGTTTAATTCGGTTAGGTTGTCTGAAATTGACATCAGTTGTCCAAGCTCATTTTTGCTCAGTTTTGAGGCTGTTGAAGCCAAAGAAAATGCCTCAACATTAAAAAAAGGTTCACTTGCCTCATGCTGAATTGAAGTTACAGAGAAATCTAATTTTTTTGCTGGTGAAATAATGCTCAACATAGAAATAATCCTTGTAATTTGATAGTTAATTGGTGGTGATCCAACCACCGCCAAGAACTCTAGAGGAATCTTTAGCGTAGAAAACACATGCTTGCCCTGGAGCTATAGCTTCTTCATAGTCAATCATTGATACTTCTCCACTTTCATCATTAATCGGCGCAATAATTGCTGATTTTGAAGGTCTAGTAGATCTAACCTTTACTTCAAGCGACCATCCATCTTTAGGACTAGAGGAGAATTTTTGATCCCCCAGCCAATTTACTTGTCTTACCTTGAACTTTTTATTAACTAGATCAGATTTTCTGCCAACCGTAACAGAATTTGTGATAGGATCAATTTTTAACACGTAATAGGGTTCTGTCGAAGATATGCCAAGCCTTTTTCTTTGACCAATTGTGTAATTAATTATACCAGTATGGCGACCTAATTCAAATCCATTTTTGTCAATAATTGGACCCTGATTTCTTGAGGTGGAGGACATTTTACCTAGAAAATCCACATATTTCCCGCCGTTAACAAAACATATATCCTGACTGTCAGGCTTGTGAGCTAACTCTAAGCCTAGATCTTTCGCCATTTCTCGAGTTTCCAATTTAGACTCCATGTTTCCAAGTGGGAATCTTAGATATTTAAGCTGATCTGGATTAGTAGAGAATAAA
>CACIIZ010000042.1 GCA_902586855.1 uncultured Alphaproteobacteria bacterium
ATAATCCTGAGTTTATCCTCAACCTAATTAAACCCCTTGGAGCAACAAACTTACAAAAAGAAAGATAGAGTACATGAAAATGAACGAACGATATCATCTCATATTTTTCTGCTATGATTTGGGACAAATTCAGAAATTTTATGTTAAGACAGATTGCACAAAGCCTTGATCCTGTTGTTTCTAAATCCCAAATTCTGGAGGAATATTTTCCAGTCGATACACCTAATTCACAAAAAAAATATTTAGCAAATTTCCTAGATTTTGGAGTGTTAATTCCCGCCAGTAAGTATACCCACAGCAGGTTATTTGGGTTTAAATCTTTTCTCGGCTTTAAAAAATGATTGAAATCTCCATTAATTAATGAGGTGCCTAAATTTGTTTGGCTTGAAGTTAAATGAGTAGGAGCTTTTTGAAAATCATCAGGCAATGTGCATATCTTATTATAAAAGATAGTGAGGTTGAAAAAGACATAGAGCAAAGCACTCCTAGAATTTTCTATGACTCCTATCATTACCCTCACCAAGTTGTGTCTCCCCAATCCATGTTAAGAAATTAAAAACCTTTAGAAAAAATCAAGTATTATTAGTTTTTTGTACCAGCATAGCAGCATAAAAACCATCCATACCACCCAATTTAAACAAATGATCTGGTCTCAGTCTTAAACCACCTCTCTCATCGAGCCAATTTTTTTCTAGATTCACACTTTTTGGTCTAAAGGATTTTTGGGTCCAATTCTCGTTTGAAATTAGAAACTCTTCGATTTTTTTCTCACCTTCAGCAGGAAATAACGAACAAGTGCAGTATAGGATAATTCCATCTGACTTAACCCAATTTTTTGCTAGCTTTAAGGAATCCCTTTGAATGCTCTCTAAATCTATCATCCTCTCGACAGGAGATAAAAGGTGTATTTCTTTGTTTTTCCTAAGAGTACCTGAAGAAGAACAAGGTGCATCTATCAAAATAATATCGTATTTCTTTTTTGCCTTAAATTTCAAAAAATCTTCAGTTATTATCTTAGCCTTCATGTTCATTCTAATAAGATTTTTTTTTAAGGTTTCAATTCTTCTGGTAGACCTATCCAAGCAAGTGACTTCAGCTCCAGCTGAAATTAACTGCATCGCTTTACCTCCAGGAGCAGAAAAAAGATCCAAAACCTCTAAACCAAAAACATTGCCTAAGAGTTTAACTGGCAAAGAAGACGATATACCCTGCACCCACCACTTTCCTTCTTGGTATCCATCTAAAAGAGACAACTTTTTGTTTTTTCTCAGTCTTAGTGTTCCAAAAGGTAACTCTATAGCGTCCAACTTTCTTTTCCAAAAAGCTGTTTCTTCAAATTCTTTAACTGTAAGATCCACTGGTGCCTGTATTGGCATTAGCCTCTCTATCTTTTCAATTACTGGCTCAGAATAAATTTTGCTTAAGTAAATTTTTAGGTTTTCATCTAAAGAAGGCTTTATTTTTATCTTCTTGTTCTTAACTTGTTGAAGTATTTTTCTGGAGACTGCATTTACCAGACCAGTAAAGCACTTTGTGATAGAGCTAAACTTCGATAATTTGACTGCCGAGTTCACAATTGCATAGTCAGGAGTTTCTGCTAGAACTGCCTCTGCCACAACGAGACGCAAAAGATTTCTAACCTCCAATTTAATTTTTTTCTTAAGAAAAAAATTAATACTTTCATCAATTCCCCTCAAATGTACAAAAATAAAATCAGAAAATCTCTTTGCTCTTGCAACATCACCACTTTCCAGAGATAGTACATAAAGATATTGGCCTTCCAAGGTTTGTGACACAGTTTTTTTTTTCTTGAAAACACCTAGCAAAATTTTTAAACACAGGTATCTTGCCCTTAAATCATGATTTAGTTTCACATACCTATCCGCAACTGATTTTTCTTAACCTTTAATATTATATCATGTTAAGATGGTTCAAGAAACTTTTTTACGAAAGTAAATACTTTGAAGTTTAATAAAGAAATAAAGAAACCGTCTAGAGTAGTAGCTAAAAAAGCCCTATTAGAGGCCACTTTGAGAAAAAAGAATGAAATATCCGTTAAACTCCCTAAGGAAATAGGTGGGCCCAAAGATCTTGAACCAACAAGATATGGGGATTGGGAAAGAAAGGGGATAATTAGTGATTTTTAAAATTTATACACTTGTAAAATAATTCGTTGGGTGGTATCTAAAGGTTCATCAATTAACGACGGGCTTTAAGCCCGTTTTTTTGTTCTAGACGGGTGATATGGAAGATTTAATAGCGCGCTCTTTTATAGAAAAGTCAATATATAAATGTATCCAGCCACTTTTTGAAGATAAGTTTGAGGTAGTCAGAATTAAAATACTAGGAAAATCCGATCACACTCTGCAGATAATGATAGATCATAAAGATCGAGACTTAACAATAGATGATTGTGCTAATTTTTCCCGCAGCATTTCTTTTGAACTGGAAAAGCAACGTATTCTCAACAATCAGTATACGCTAGAAATTTCATCACCTGGTTTAAACAGACCTTTGACGCGGCTCAAAGATTTTGATCATTGGAAAGGTCACAAAGCCGTAATAAAACAAAAGAACCCTAATTCTGGAATTAGTAGATTAGAGGGTGTTTTGATCGGAGTAGTAAATTCTGAGCTTCGTGTTAGTCTAAAAGATAAGATTCATCATATTTTGATTTGTAATATAGAAGAAGCCAAATTAATGGCTTGAATTGTGAAACAGGAAAAAAAATGGCCGAAAATAGTCAAAACAAAATTGAGTTACTCCAGATCGCTGATGCTGTAGCAAGAGAAAAGCTCATTGAGCCTGAACTCGTGATAGAAGCCATGGAAGAAAGTATAGCCAAAGCTGCAAGATCTAAGTATGGAGCAGAGTATGACATTAGAGCAAAAATAGATGCTAAATCTGGCGCATTGACAATGGATCGCTGCAGAGTTGTTGTTGAACAGGTAGAAAACCACTTCACAGAGATAATGATTGAAGAAATTTCTGATCAGCTACCTGATGTTAAGATAGGTGATATTGTCAAGGATCCTTTACCCCCACTAGATTTTGGACGTATAGCTGCCCAATCAGCAAAACAAACTATAGTACAAAAGGTTCGTGAAGCCGAGAGATCAAGACAATATGAAGAATTTAAAGATAGAGTAGGTCAAATCATTAATGGACAGGTCAAAAGAATAGAATATGGGAATGTTATTGTCGATGTTGGAAGAGGTGAGGCAATTTTAAGACGAGATCAACTTATTAACAGAGAAACCTTCCGAACTGGTGATCGAGTAAGAGCTTACATCAAGGATGTCAGAGCTGAGTCTAGGGGTCCTCAGATTTTTCTTTCTAGGACAGCTCCAGAATTTTTGTCTGAATTGTTCAAAATGGAAGTCCCTGAAATTTATGATGGAATCATTGATATAAAGACTGTCGCTAGAGATCCAGGGAGTCGGGCAAAAATTGGTGTTTTATCTCTTGACAGTTCAATAGATCCTGTTGGTGCTTGCGTTGGAATGAGGGGCTCACGTGTCCAGGCTGTAGTAAATGAATTACAGGGTGAGAAAATTGATATCATACCTTGGAACGAAGATGCTCCTACATTTTTGGTAAATGCTTTGCAACCTGCTGAGGTATCCAAAGTAGTTCTTGATGAGGACTCTAAGCGAATTGAAGTTGTGGTTCCCGATGATCAACTATCCTTAGCAATTGGAAGAAGAGGTCAAAATGTGAGATTGGCCAGCCAGCTAACAGAATTTGATATTGATATCATGACCGAAGCCGAAGAGTCAGAACGCAGACAAAAAGAGTTTTCTGAGAGATCAAAATTATTCATGGACACGCTCAATGTAGATGAGATGGTTGCACAATTGCTCGTATCAGAAGGTTTTTCTACTCTAGAGGAAGTTGCATACGTTGAAAAAAGTGAGATTGAAAATATAGAAGGTTTTGATGAGTCCACCTCTGAGGAACTTCAAGCAAGGGCTCATGAATGTATAGAAGAAAATAATAGTAAAGCATTAAAGAGTGCTAAAAAATTAGGTGTGGAAGAAAGTCTAATAGAATTTGAAGGATTAAGCCCTGAAATGATACTAGCGCTGGCAGAAGATGACATAAAGAATATAGAGGATTTTGCTAAATGCGCTGATTGGGAACTTTCTGGTGGATATACTACAGTTGAAGGTAAAAGAGTTAAGGATGATGGAATCCTTGAAAAGTTTGATATGAGCTTAAAAGAAGCCAGAATTTTGATTATGAGTGCCAGACTAAAAATGGGTTGGATTACTAAAGATGATTACGAACAAGAAGTATCAACTGAAGATACTTCTATTTAAGATTTTTTGAATTTGAATATCTACATTTTATTTATTTAAAACCATGATTAAGAAAAAAACAGGAAAACAGACGTTTTGTTATATTACAAAAAAGTTTTACCCCGAAGAACTCATGATTAGATTTGTTTTAGCACCTTGTAATGTCTTGACACTCGATCTATATCACGAATTCGAAGGAAAGGAATTTTATGTCCTTGCCTCAAAAACAGAATTAGGGAAAATGGGTCAGTACTTGAGAAAAAAAAATGGTAAAGAATTCCTGCAAGATGACCTTATTTCTAGAATAGATGATATACTGAGAACGAGAATAGTTAGGTTAATATCCCTAGCTAGAAAAGCTGGTAAAGTAATAATAGGCTATGAAAAAATCCAAAGGGGACTATCATTTAATAAAATTGTTCTGCTGATCCAAGCAAAAGATGGTTCTGAGAATAGAAAAAAAGATTTAATGTTGCCAGAATCTCAGACAACCCGAATAGATTGTTTAAATAAATATGAACTAGGTGTTCCCTTTCAAAAACACACCATAACTCATATTGGTTTTTTAAAGAGTAGTTTTACTAATCCTTTAATTTTTGATACTTCTCGCTTAGAAAGTCTACGTAGCTGTTAAAAAAGGTCAATTGAAGCATGAATGACGATGAGAAAAAGAGTAAAAGCTCAAAAACATTGAGTCTACGCGGAACAGGTAGTGCGGTAAGAATGAATCTTTCTCATGGTAGATCAAAATCAGTCCTTATTGAAACAAAAAGAAAAAAAATTATCAAACCTAATAAGAATACCTTCTTGACTGGAAAAAGTTCCAGTGAGAATCATAATCTTGAATCAGATAGTGCCACTAAACCTCAAAGTAGCAATAATTATACAGATCAACAAATAGATAGGCGACGAAAAGCAATAGAAGCAGCTCGGGAAGAAGAACAAAAGAAGAAAGAAAGCGAGATAAAAGTTAACGAAACAGCCTCTTTAGAAAAAAAAGTTCCACCTATTGAGCAAATTAACAAACGAACAAAGGTAACAGATGTGTCGTCTTTGTCATCACCCGTTAATGAGCAGGCACAAAAACAGAGAGCAAAAATTGAAGGAAAGTTTGAGGGAAAATCAGATGATGGCCCTGCTGGAAGAAAATCTAAGAAAGATGAGGACTTAAAGGAAATTCGTCCGAGCAAAGGCTATTCTGAAAGAAGAAGGTCTGGAAAATTAACTATTAATCAAGCTCTTTCAGATCAAGGTGGAAGACAAAGGTCGATTGCCTCTTTAAGAAGACGACAAGAGAAAGTAAAGAGGAGGCAAATTACTGAGACTTTAGAGAGGGAGAAAATAAAAAGGGAAGTACAGGTTCCAGATTCAATAACAGTACAAGAGCTTGCAAATAGAATGGCAGAAAGATCTGCTTCAGTAGTGAAAACACTTATGACAAACGGTATAATGGCAACCCAAAATCAAACTATCGATGCTGATACAGCTATATTAATCGTTGAAGAATTTGATCACATTCCTATCAGGATTTCCGCATCTGATGTTGAGGATGCCATCTTAAAACATGATGATACTGATGATACTGAGAACATGACTCCAAGACCACCCATATTGACAGTAATGGGCCATGTAGACCATGGAAAAACATCGTTATTAGATGCGATTAGAAAAACTAGTACCACTGTCAACGAGGCTGGAGGAATTACCCAACATATAGGTGCTTATCAGGTAAAAACAGAAAAAGGTTCTATTCTAACTTTTTTGGACACCCCCGGTCACTCAGCTTTCACATCTATGAGATCTAGAGGAGCACAAGTTACAGACATCATTATTTTAGTTGTTGCTGCGGATGATGGTGTAATGCCACAAACAATAGAGGCCATTAATCATGCAAAGGCTGCAAAAGTACCAATTATTGTAGCTATAAACAAGTGTGACAAAGAAAATTCTGATCCTAACCGGGTCAGGACAGAATTGCTTAAGCACGAAGTAATAGTTGAGTCTATGTCAGGCGAAGTTTTGGATGTTGAAGTTTCTGCATCTACTGGGACAGGTGTTGAAAACCTACTGGAAAATATTATTCTTCAATCTGAAATATTGGAACTAAGAGCGAATGCTTTAAGGGTCGCTGAAGGAACTGTAATTGAAGCAAAATTAGATGTCGGTCGTGGTCCTGTAGCCACAGTTTTAGTTCAAAAAGGTACCCTTAAAAAGGGAGATATTATTGTAGTTGGAGATCAGTGGGGAAAAGTAAGGGCATTGATAGATAGTCAGAATTTGACCGTAAATCATGCAGGCCCTTCAGTCCCAGTAGAGGTATTGGGTCTAAACGGTACTCCGAAATCCGGTGATGTCTTAAATGTAGTCTCGAATGAACCTGAAGCTAGGGAAATAGCTGACTACAGGAAACAGGTTGTAAAAGATAAGAAAGATGCTCTTGGAACAGGAAAGACCCTAGACCAGATGATAGCAAAAGCTAAAGAGGATAAAGATATTTCAGAGCTTCCTTTAGTGTTAAAAGCTGATGTTCAGGGATCTACAGAAGCGATATTACAAGCACTAGAGAAAATTAGTACGGATGAAGTAAGAATTGTTATTTTGCACTCGGGAGTGGGAGCAATTACTGAGAGTGACGTTATTTTGGCAGAGGCTTCAAACGCTCCAATAATAGGATTTAATGTGCGAGCCAATGCATCCGCAAGAGATGGAGCAAACCAGAAAGAAGTAGAATTACGTTATTATTCTATAATTTATGATCTAGTAGATGATATTAAAAAAGCTGCATCTGGTTTACTTAAACCAGAAATAAAGGAAACTTTGTTAGGTTATGCAGAAATCTTAGAAGTTTTTAAAGTTACTAATGCTGGGAAAGTTGCTGGCTGTTTGATTACAGAAGGCGTTGCCCAAAGATCTGCTAAGGTAAGGCTTTTGAGAGATGACGTTGTCATCCACGAAGGCTCCCTTAAAACACTAAAAAGATTTAAGGACGAGGTTGAAACTGTTCAGTCTGGTCAAGAATGCGGGATGGCGTTTTCAGATTATGAAGACATAAGAAAAAAGGATGTTATTGAAATATTTTCTATCCAAAATATTGCAAGAAAACTAGTTTAATAAAATGATAGATAAAGAAAATAGCCAGTCCTGGCATGGTACAACAATAATAGGAGTAATAAAAGATGGATCAGTCACTATAGCAGGTGATGGTCAAGTCACGCTAGGTCAAACTATAATTAAAGGTACCGCTAAAAAAGTCCAAAGATTGAGCCCTGGCGGCCTTGACATTATAGTGGGTTTTGCTGGTTCCACTGCAGACGCATTTTCTTTATTGGAACGATTAGAAAGAAAACTTGAAACTTTTCCTGGCAATTTGTCCAGGGCCGCTATCGAATTAGCCAAAGATTGGAGAACAGACAAATACTTAAGAAATTTGGAAGCCATGTTAATAGTTTCGGATGGTAACGATCTTTTCATAATATCTGGCTCAGGTGACGTACTAGAGCCAGAGGAGGGAATAGCTGCCGTTGGGTCAGGGGGAAATTACGCTTTAGCGGCTGCAAAAGCAATTTATACATCTAAAATTTCCTCAGAAGAAATCTGTAAGAAGGCATTAAATATTGCTGCCGAAATATGCGTTTACACTAACCAGAATATAGTTATTGAAACATTATCAAAAAAATAAATGACTGAATTGACACCCAGAGAAATAGTTTCTGAATTGGACAAGTTCATAATTGGACAAGAACCGGCAAAAAGGGCTGTAGCTGTTGCACTTAGAAGTAGGTGGAGAAGAAAACAGGTTCTGTCTCCTCTCAAAGAGGAGATTTTTCCAAAAAACATTCTAATGATAGGCCCTACTGGTGTGGGTAAGACAGAAATATCCCGACGTCTGTCCAAATTGGCTGGTGCACCTTTTTTAAAAGTTGAAGCAACCAAATTCACTGAGGTTGGTTATGTTGGTAGGGACGTCGAACAAATAGTCAGAGATTTAATTGACAGCTCTATAATTATGGTAAGGGAAAAAATGAGGGAACAGGTTGAAGTAAAGGCTCACGCAGAGGCTGAAAAAAGAGTCTTGGCATATTTAACTGGAGAAAATGCCCGCGAACAAACAACTGAAATGTTTAAGAAAAAATTAAGAGATGGTCTTTTAGATGATAAAGAAATTGAACTTGAATTGAGTGATACAACAAATCCCTTATCCTTTTTTGAAATTCCAGGACAACCTGGTAGTAATATGGGTATGATGAATCTTAACGAAATTTTTGGAAAAGCCTTAGGAAAAAAAACAAAGAAAGTTAAAGTTAGAATTGCTGATAGTTATGGCCTACTAATTAAGGAAGAAGCCGACAAGCTTTTGGATGAAGAAACAATTACAAAAGAGGCTATTGAAGCAGTAGAAGAGAATGGAATTATATTTTTAGATGAAATAGACAAAATCTGTGCTCGTGCTGACATTAAATCGGCAGATGTCAGCAGGGAAGGAGTCCAAAGAGATTTACTTCCATTGATTGAAGGTACGACAGTTTCAACTAAGTATGGACCTATTCGAACTGATCATATCTTGTTCATTGCCTCAGGAGCCTTCCATATCGTAAAACCTAGCGATCTTTTACCGGAACTTCAAGGTAGACTCCCGGTGAGAGTAGAGTTGTCCGCTCTAACCGAAGAAGATTTTGTTAGTATCCTTGAAGAAACAGAGAATTCTTTAACAAAACAATATACTGCCCTTATGCTCACAGAAGGCATTTCGCTGAAATTTGAGAAAAGCGGTATAAGATCTTTAGCTAAAATAGCTGCAGATATAAACACAAAAATTGAAAATATTGGTGCCAGACGCCTATATACCATCTTGGAGAAAGTTTTTGAGGATTTGAGTTTTTCTGCACCAGACCAGAAACAAAAGATTGTTAAGATTGATGGTAACTTTGTTGAAAAAAACCTACATAAGTTTGTAAGCTCCACTGATATTAGCAGATACGTTCTTTAATCTATCATATCTGGGTATGTTTTCTTAAATAAACATAAAAAGCTCCCTCTCCTCCATGTTTGGAATGGGAAAGGGATATATCAAGAACAGCTAGGCGCATTGGAGAGTTTTCAATCCACGAAACCAAAGAGTTTTTTAATACTCCAGTTTTTTTCTCAGAATCCCAGGAAGAATCAATTTGTCTTGACCTATAACCCTTACCAGTAATTATAAGAAGAAGCCTAGCACCTTGCATATGACTAATTTGCAAAAAATCTATCACTCTTTTTTCTGCTTGCTTAGCGTTTAGACCATGAAGATCCAACGTTTTTTCTGGATCTATTTTCCCTTTTCGTAACGAAACCCGTTTTTTTTTATCTAAATTATTGGTTCCTATTATTTTAATGTTTTTTTTCAGACTAAAGTGCGAATTTTTATTTTTTAAAGAATTTTCATGCTTAATGGGACTGGTATTTAAGGAATTAAAAGCCTTAATCTCAACCTTACTATTTTTCTTCTGAATATATTTTCTTTTTCCTGGACTTTTAATCCTTTCATCTAAAGAACTTTTGACCTGATCCCAAATAATCAAGTCTTCTTTTGATAAAACTCTTCGCTCATAATTTGTCAATTATAATTCCAAATATTTTTCGCTGTTAGATTATTCAGTTTCAACCAAATACCAGTTCGGTAAATCCGTATTCATTTTTCTTGAAAAAGTCCAGATATCCGTTTGTTTTTTGATTTTATCATTCCCACCTTCAACAATTTTCCCATCTTGATCCTTTATACTATAGGACAATTCACATTTGAAAATCATTTTAATCTTAGCCATAGAGCTTTTCTTATTAAATTTCACTTCTTTTATTCTTATATCCCGAACACCACCAAACTCTGCATCGACTGTGAACCCTTTATTGGCTCTCTCATCAATAACAGTCTTAAAAGATTCACAAACTTCTTTTGAAGTCATTTTTTCTATAGTGGATAAATCACCTCTCTCAAACGCCATTAGTATTTCTTCATACGCCATCTTTGCTCCAGATACAAAATGAGATACTAGCCAACCTTTTTCTACCTCCTTCATATCCGATAATGCTTTAAAAGCAGCGCTATTGATTTCAACATAATCCGCAATTTCTTCATCAACTTCAACAGACTTTAATTCAATAACATTTGATTCGTTTTTTTTACCTCCCTGTTCTTTTTTTAGATCTTCCGATGATTTTATATTAGTTTTTTCAAATCCCTCCCGAGAACCTAAAACAGATCTTAAACGCCAAAACAAAAACAGTGCAACTGCAGCTAATACTAATATTTGGACCATTTCGAAATGCCTTTCTACGGGTCGTATAAATCACTATTCCTTAAGAGATGTAAACATTATTTGCTTAACATCAATCCAAAATAAGCTAAAATATTTTATGTTTAACAAAAAAACACTATTTTAACCTCAAATCCCATAAATTTAAATTTTTTATCTCTTTTGTTAGAATATCGGAATACATAATGACTCAAAAAAAGGAAATGGTAAATGTTCTGGTTATTTCACAGTTCATTAAAGACTTGTCCTTCGAGAACTTTAGGACGGCTAATCACAATTTATCAATGAGAGACCTTGAATACAAAGTTGATATAAATGTGGCAGTAGAAAACGAAGCTTCCTCTCGATCCCAAGTAATCCTAAATTTACTATGCGAAGCGACTGATAAGGTTGGTAAAGTATATATCTTAGAAATACAGTACGGTGGTGAGTTTGAAATTAGTTCGTGCACTAAAAAAGAGAAAAGAAGAGTATTACAGGTTGAATGTCCAGATTTGTTGTTTCCATTCATTAGACGACTAGCTTATGACATAACTAAAGAAGGAGGTTCTTACCCTCTTAACTTAAACCCAGTGAAGTTCTCAAATATTCAATAGAATTTAGTATTTAAAAAACTTTTTCCATGTTTTATCACAACCTATTTTTTCTATAAATTTTTGATGTGTTTTTATATCAGATGCAGATAACCTGCTATTAAGTGGTGAAGGTCTGTCTAATTTTTTTTCGTCAAAACTAACTGTCTCTTTCTTGGACCCATCGTTTAAAAAATCGTCTGTGTCTAAAATGAGATGTGGTTGTTTACCACCCAAAAGTTCTAAGTAAACGTCAGCCAATAGCAAACTGTCCGTAAGGGCACCATGCCCTTTTTCTTTTCTCTCTGTTACATCGATGTTAAATTTCTTACATAAAGAATCTAGAGAAACTGACGAGCCAGGATATTTTTCTTTACTTAATATTAAAGTGTCAACGACTGGTCTATCATGCCAAATCATATTGTTTAATTCTAATTCATTTTTTAAAAACTTTAGGTCAAATTCTGCATTATGTATAATTAGTGAACTATCAGATAGAAATTTTAACAAGCTACCAGCTATATCTTGGAAAAGAGGTTTATCTGCTATAAAATCATCTGTTATTTTATGAATTCTTGTTGACTCTTGAGGAATTTTTCTCTCGGGGTTCACGTATGTATGAAAGAATTTACCCGTTGGTACATGATCTATTAGCTCTACAGCTCCTATTTCAATAATTCTATCACCCTTATTAGGGTTTAGTCCTGTTGTTTCTGTATCAAGGACTACTTCTCTTAACATCTAATCTACTCTTTATAGTCTTTATTACATTTTCTACGTCTTTTTTTGTCTCTGATAAAGTTTTGTCTGTATTTATAAAAAACTGAGGCTCTTTGTCTCTCCTCCTATTTTTTTGTTGTCTTGACATTAGCATATTAATTTTTTCTCTTGACATGTTTTTTCTTTTCAAAAGCCTATTCAGTTGAGTTTTTTTTGAGCAAGAAACTTTGAGAACAGAATTTAACCATTCTTCAGGGTTTGTTTCATAAAGGAGAGGAATATCAAAAACTAATATAGAATGATTACTATACTGCTCGATAAACTTGTCTCTTTCTAACTTTAAAAGTGGATGTATTAATTTTTCTATGTCGGAGATGTTTACCTCCTTTTGTTTTATCATTTTACTCAATTGGTTTCTGTCAATACCTGAAGAATTAATCAGTTTTGGGTATTTAGAAGTTAAAGTCGTATAACCTGCACAATTATATTCATAGATCTTGTGTACATTTTGATCTGCGTCCCAAACAGGTATTTTGTGTTTAGAAAACATTGAACATACTGTAGTTTTTCCCATCCCAATAAAACCAGTTATGCCCAGCTTGAAACACAATGTTAATTGCTCACTAGAGATTTTAATAATAACTCTTTTAGGTCTTCAGAATAAACTGGTTTTTCTTTAAACCACCGCTTAAACCCAGGCATCGCTTGATAAACCAACATATCTAAACCATTAATACATGTGATGTTTTGTTTTTGTGCCTTTTTCATAAATGATGTCTCAGTAGGGTTGTACACAAGATCAATTCCTTTAGCTTTATTACTAACCCCTTTTAAACAATGAGGAAATAGCTCAATTCCTGAATTTCCTAAGCTGGTCGTATTAACAACTGTTGTAACACCTGCCGCAGCCTCATGATAATTTTCCCACTTAAATATTTTTGCGACATTACCAAACTCCGCCCCTAACTGAATAGCCCTCTCTTTAGTTCTATTTATTAACCGTATTTCTTTAGCTCTCTCATCACAGAAAACAGAAAGTATCGCTCTTGCTGCTCCCCCTGCACCATAAATTAAAACTGTTTCTTTCCTAAAGTTATAGTATGGAAAGTTCTTTAGTATAGCATTCTTAAAGCCAAATGTATCGGTATTATCAGCAATAATTTCACCAGATTCAAAATATAGCGTGTTTGTAGCGCCTACTTTTCTCGCTTCTTCTGTAACTCTATCAGCAAGCCGAAGAGCATCTACTTTATGTGGGACTGTTACGTTCAATCCAGAAAACCCTAGATCTTTTAAATAGTTGATTTTTTTTTCAAGATCTTCCTTAAGAACCCTTAGGGGTATATAATAGCTTGCTAAACCATTTTTTTTTATCCAAAAATTATGAATTTCTGGAGATCTACTATGATTTATAGGATCACCAATTACACCAGAAAGATAGATGTTTCTATTATTAATACTCATTGTTGATTGTTTTTTAGTTATCCACACACAAAAAAATTTTTTTACATTATTACAGTTTTTTCATATTTATTCTTTTTTTATTCACAGGTTTTTTCCTTGTTTTTTTTCTTTTTTTTCTTGTATTTATTTCAATAGCTTAAGAAAAAAATTTCTTTTTTTTTGATTTTACGCTATTTTTCCACAGATATCAGTGTTACTACATACTACATCCTTTTAATATAATTATTTTGTTTTTATGCCTAATAATAATAAGAAAATTCTTAATAGTTTAAAAGGTGAAATTTTTAAAAGCCCGCCAGTATGGTTGATGAGACAGGCTGGCAGATATCTACCAGAATATAAAGATACTAGATTAAAAGCCGGTAGTTTTTTAGATCTCTGTTATAACCCTAAACTTGCTTCTGAAGTAACTTTACAGCCTTTAAAAAGATTTAATCTTGATGGGGCTATTTTATTTGCAGACATTTTGTTAATTCCAAACTCATTAGGATTAAAATTGGACTTTAAAGAGGGTGTAGGTCCCTTGTTAGAAACAGTAAATGATAGGAAGGATATCTTAAGTCTAAAAGAGACCGCCAAAATTCATGATGTTCTAAACCCGGTTTATGAGGCTGTAAGTTTGATAAAGTCCAAGCTGCACAAAAACATCACTTTCATAGGGTTTGCAGGATCTCCATGGACTGTTGCTACTTATATGATAGAGGGTAAAGGATCTAAAGATCATCAAAAAGCCAAGGCGTTTATAGCAAACATGCCTGATAGTTTTGATTTACTAATTTCAAAAATTACGGATGCAACTGTAGATTATCTTTTAAAACAAATTGAAGCAGGAGTGGAAGTCATAAAGTTATTTGACAGTTGGGCAGGATCTTTACCAGGGACCTTAGTTAATAAGTATTCATTACAACCGATGAAAAAAATTACTTATAGAATAAAGGAGAAATACCCTAACCTTCCAGTAATAGTTTTTCCAAGAGGAGTTGGACCGCATTACCTAAACTTTGCAGAGACATCAGAATTCGATTGCTTGGCTTTAGATTCAAACTTGCCTTTAATATGGGCGAAAAAGAACCTTCAAAAAAAGATTACTGTGCAAGGTAATCTTGATCCTTCTTTTTTAGTATCTGGAGGAAAAACGCTGGTAGAACAGGTGCTAGCCATAAAAGAGGCCTTTTCAGAAAAAGGACACATATTCAATTTAGGTCATGGAATAACACCAAACGCTAAAATTAAAAATGTTGAGTTGCTAATAGAAACTTTAAACAAATAAAAAAATAAAATTGACTTTAGGTCACTTTCGAACATATTCTAATGGGTCGGTTTCTCCGACTATTTATCCTAATCTTTAAAGTGAGAGAAAAAATGGTTGATTTGACCAAGATTGATCTTAAGACTATTCAAGAATTGTCTTTAGCTGAGCTAAAATCTCAGTCCCCTGCTAACCTGTTGACATTGGCTGAGAAAATAGAAATAGAAAATGCTTCTACCATGAGAAAAGGGGATATGATGTTCGCCATTCTTAAAGAAATGGCAGAAAAGGGTGTTGAAATATATGGTGATGGGGTTTTGGAAGTTGTCCAGGATGGTTTTGGTTTTTTGAGATCCACTGATGCAAATTATCTGCCTGGCCCTGATGACATATACGTAAGCCCAATGCAAATAAAAAAATATTCGCTAAGAACAGGTGATACACTTGAAGGAGTTATATGTGCTCCAAAAGAGAGTGAAAGATATTTTGGTCTTATAAAGGTTCGAGCGATTAATTTTGCTGAACCGGAAAAAGCAAAACACAAAATACATTTTGACAACCTCACACCACTTTATCCTGATGAAAGGTTTAAATTAGAAATAGAAGATCCAACCATAAAGGATCAGTCTGCAAGAGTAATCGATTTAGTCGCTCCGATAGGAAAAGGTCAGAGATCTCTTATTGTGGCTCCACCTAGGACAGGAAAAACTGTAATTCTTCAAAACATTGCGCATTCAATAGAAAAGAATCAACCAAATAGCTATCTGATAGTACTTTTGGTAGATGAAAGACCAGAGGAAGTTACGGATATGCAAAGATCAGTTAAAGGAGAAGTGATATCTTCAACCTTTGATGAACCAGCCACTCGGCATGTAGCTGTAGCAGAAATGGTTATAGAGAAAGCAAAAAGGCTAGTGGAACATAAAAGAGATGTAGTTATATTGTTGGACTCAATAACCCGTCTAGGAAGAGCTTACAATACTGTGGTGCCTTCATCGGGTAAGGTTCTAACAGGTGGTGTTGATGCAAACGCGTTGCAAAGACCAAAGAGGTTTTTTGGTGCAGCAAGAAATATAGAAGAGGGTGGATCATTAACAATTATTGCAACGGCATTGATTGATACTGGGAGTAGAATGGACGAAGTAATTTTTGAGGAATTTAAGGGAACAGGTAACTCAGAGCTAGTTTTAGATAGAAAAGTAGCAGATAAAAGAGTTTTTCCAGCTATAGATTTATTAAAATCAGGAACCCGTAAAGAAGAGCTATTAGTTGAAAAGAATGAATTGACAAAAGTATTTGTTCTTCGCAGGATTTTAAATCCTATGGGAACTACTGACGCTATAGAATTTTTATTGAGCAAGTTGAAGCAAACCAAAACAAACTCAGAATTCTTTGACTCAATGAATAATTAAAAAGAGATGTCTAATACTATTTTTGCTCTCTCAACTCCTCCAGGAATCTCTGCAATTTCTATTATTCGTATTTCAGGCCGTGAAAGTTTTAAGGTTGTGAATGAACTTTGTCAGCAAAAAGACAGAGCTATATTTGAGATGAGAAAAACATATGTCAGAAAAATTTTCTCAAGAAAAGGTAAATTATTAGACGAGTGTCTAATTATTTTCTTTAAAAGTGGCGAAAGTTTTACGGGGGAAAACATGGCTGAGTTGCATTTGCATGGAAGCCATGTAGTTGTTCAGACTGTCTTAAATGCACTGTCAGAATTTAGTTGCACAAGATTGGCAAAACCAGGTGAATTTACAAAAAAAGCATTAGAAAATAATAAAATAAACCTTTTTCAAGCAGAGGGACTCTCTGATTTGTTGGTAGCAGAAACAGAAGTTCAGCAAGAACAGGCTTTAAAAAACTATTCTGGTTATACTTCAGAAAAAATCAAGCTTTGGAAGGCAAGGGTGACTAAAATGCTTTCAATAGTAGAAGCTACTATTGATTTTTCGGAAGATGCAATAATTACAGATCTGCCAAGTATTTTGGAAGAAGATTTGAGTGGTTTGGAAGGAGAATTGAGATCGGAGAAGGACGGTTTTGATGCTGCTGATTCTATAAGGCAAGGATTTGAGGTGGCTATAGTTGGAAAACCAAATGTTGGTAAATCAACTCTTTTAAATGCATTAGCCAAAAGAAAGTTAGCTATTACCTCTCAGATTTC
>CACIIZ010000043.1 GCA_902586855.1 uncultured Alphaproteobacteria bacterium
ATTTAACTGTCTCTTATTCAGAGAATGGTTTAAGTCCCATACTTAGTTTGAACCAGGAGGGGCCTAATTTTGCTAATAAAAATTCGGCATACGAAAATGATCCAGCAGTAAAATCCCTTTTTGACAAGATTAAATACATTGGACCCAAGAATATGATAACAGATGATAAATGCTTGCCCGAAGCAGTGAGAACATATAGAGATAACTATACTCCCCCAATTGATGACTAGATAATATAGAAATAAACTGTTGTAATTTTTCTTTAACTTCTTGTTTATTATTTGGTGGTAATTCTAGTCCTAACCTACCGTGTGCCAGGGGGACTCTATTAGAGAATTACCATAATATACAATTAGGTGGATAGGTGGTTTTGCTCAGAACAGAAGGTCCTAGAGGCAGTCTGGAGTAATTCAAAAAGGTGATAGAACCTCTACAAGATTTCTTTTAGAAAAGTTCACATTAGATCTCCTGCTTTCCTGTAAAATGTTCCAATTATGAATTTTTTACAAATGATTCAAGCTTGTTGGCTTATTAGAAAGCCTCATTCTCCTAAAAATATGACTAAATCTCTAGACTACTCATGTTTTTGAATTGGACTTCAAGTAAATCCCAATTTGATTGAGTGCCGATCCTAACTGGGAACAAACTTGTGCCAGCACCGGAAGTTGTGAATACTGTTCTCTGATTGTCCTTATAAAGTCCGCAAGTGGCTTCTTCAGGAGCTGAAGTTGGTATCCATAAAGCTCCATAAAAAGGAAGTCTTACCTGGCCACAGTGGGTGTGAGCTGCCAAAACCAATCCTTTAACCCGTTCATCAAATGCTCCGGCTGGGTCATGTGTTACTGAGAATTTAACCTGATTATAGCAAGAATCTGGGAACTCAACATAAGCATATTTTCCTGTATAGTAATCTCCAAAGCCTCTTATACAAATAAACTGATCTTTAACTTGGAATTTATGAACTTGATTTTCCAGTAATATGGAATTTCTCAGCTTAAATTCTTCTGTCCAAGCCTCTGGGTTAGACCAACTCTCGTAATTACCTAAAACAAATATCGTCTTCGAGGGATTATCTTTTGTTAATAGTTCTACAATCCTTGAACGATGATCTGCCATGTTGGCTATTTTCTTGGGAGAGTCTGTATAATCTCCAGCAAATATAATAATGTCTGGTTTTTCTTGATTTATATCATCTAACAAAGCAGCTAACCTATCATAGTCATCTTCAGCATCTGGCATATGTATGTCTCCAATAAGAGCTATTCTAAGACTTAACCCTGTGTTTAAACCTTTCTCTTTAATTACAATATCCTTTTTATTCATGGAAATGCTGAGATTTAACCAGAAGGGAAAAAGTGAAAAGTAGATAATGGGAAGGATAATCAAAGAATAAATATAAAATGTTCTTTTCATTTTATTAGAGTCCTAACATTTAAGAAATATCCCTTAAATCCAATCTCCATTGTTTCCAGCAATTCGATTTTGCATCTTTGTTGCACAATAAAACTATTGTAGCTTAGTATAGCAATAATGTCTTTTCTTTGAGTATTTCCCAAAAGTTTACAGCAATCTTGCTTTCAGCAAAATAAACATAACTAATTCATATTATAAAATCCATATTTTGCTATAACTCTATAAAATTCTAGAAGTTAGATGCCCAATGACTTTCAGAATCCATCTAAGTTATTAGAGTGGCCAACTTAATCAAAGATAGGGGAAAAGAAGGCCCTGGGTAGAGAAAAGGGGACTTAGTGAGCCTCAAAATGAGTCTCTTTTTACCAATTAGCTTGTAGGATAAGTAGGGATAACTTAGGTATATCTCTTCTACTGATTCTTCTTCAATTCATCAACTATCTCTTTTAATAATTTATTAGTTTTCTCTTATAAGCCACTTTTTTTTATTTTGATCTATCTGAGGTAAGTATACTTTCTCTAAAGCTACTTTTGATCATTCTTTACATTAAAAATGTATTGGTCCTATAAGGCTCTGTATGCTTCTATCATTATAATCACTATTATTCGTTAAATCCTATGTTGAGATATTTCCAAACATATATAATTTTAGCTTCAAAAGAGAGTGTATTATTTTTCGTCTTTCTAGTTATATCTCTACCTTGCAGTCATGTATTAGCTGATCTAAGGGTAATAGATGCAGATACTATTATCCTGAATGGAGAGCAAGTCCGTCTTTTTGGAATAGATGCTCCGGAAACTTCACAGATTTGCTTGAATGGACAAGGCAGACAGTACCCATGTGGGGAAAAGGCGGCCCAGGAATTAATTCAACTCATTGCCAGTAAAGACTCAAACTCTGTTCATTGCAAATATAGTGGTTTAGATAAGTATGGACGCTTTATAGGTACTTGTTGGGTAGATCAGATTTTTATTAACGCTTGGTTGGTAAGGAATGGTTGGGCCTTGGCTTATCGGCAGTATAGTAGTGACTTTATTCCAGAAGAAATGGAGGCAAAAAAGAAAAAAGTAGGAATTTGGAGTGGTGCATTTGTTGAGCCTTGGAAATGGAGAAAAGGATCTCGACTAACCTCTGAAGGAGTTTCAATGCCGGAGGGGTGTCTAATTAAAGGCAATATATCATCAACTGGTGAAAAGATTTATCATGTCCCTGGTGGACAGTATTATGGTAGAACTAAAATAACTCAAACCAAAGGAGAAAAATGGTTTTGTTCTGAAAAGGAAGCCATATCTCTTGGTTGGCGAAAATCAAAAAGGTAATCAAGCTCTAGGTTCCCTTGAAAACAAGCTCAATTATTATCAAAATCTCGACAAATAAGAAGCGAGATTTTTTCTTTTGTACTAATGAAAAGGTGACGTCTATGACTAGTCAAACTTATTGCGTCCGATATACTGATATAAAGTAATTCTTTGTTGAGACAAGGGATATATTAAGATTTTTGTTCCTTTGCTCCTGAAAAAATATCAGCAAAACCTTTATTATTGGAATCAGCATAATTTGGTAGTTTCGCTTCCAGGTTATACTGAGCAAGGGGCTTATTCATAGTTTCTTTAAAAAATTTTGTTGCTTCTAATCGGGCGCTATTTATCGATCCATCATGATCATAGTCCTCTTTAAAACCAAACCTATTGGCAAGTTCTGCCGTTAATAAAGTCTTTCCATTTGCTTTAGATAAAAATTCTTCATCGGCATGTTCAGCGAGGGACATAATTGATCTACCTACATACTTAGGACTTTCCCCATCGGGAAACGAAGTAATCTCCGTTTGTGCTCCTCCTGGATGCAAAGTGATTGCCTTCACATTATAATTGACTAATTCAGTTGCCATATCAAGTGTTAAACGATCCATTGCCGCATGAGAAACTCCATAACCAACATCACAAAAATATAAAAAACCTCCAGCACTAGAAATTTGAATAATTAAGCCACTCTTTTTTTTAATCATTTTTGGAATGATTAACTTACTCATAACATAGGAGCTCCTTACACCTACATCCATATGGCCATCATAAACTGAAATAGGTCTTTCCCAGAATGGTTTACCAAAATGTGGTGTCATCGCAAATAAACCTGCGTAGGCACTGTTTACGAGCAAATCAATTTTGTCTTCCAAAGCACAAATCTTACTAGTTAACTTAATTACTGCATCATCATTTTTTTGATCTAACTCACACGGGATGATTTCTCCATCACAATCCGTAGCGGCCACTTCATCTTTCAGTTGAGCAAGAGCTTCAGCATTTCTTGCAGTGGCATATACCTTGTAGTTCCCTTCTATGGCCAGGATCAATGCAGTTCCACGGCCTAATCCCCGTGATGCTCCTGTGACAATCGCTATTTTTTTCATACTTTGTCCTATTTCTATTACAATTATTTTATTTTAATCTACCTCAATAGGAATATTTATTCCGGAAAAAGCTTCTGTTCTACTATCATCGGGATATCGTTCCAATAAATGATCAACACTATCTAACCACTCTAATCCAGCCACCTGTCCATCAATCAATGCATCAATACTTGGCATACGGCCAATTTGTACATATTCGCCGGTAGCATCAATTTTTATAAATTCGTTTACATACTCATAATCTTTATTATTTTTCATCATTTGCTTGAGTCGTTTCAGAGCTTCAAGGAATTCTTCTTCACAACCTTGCTTTGGTTTGTACTTTATTACGGTCCATGTTTCGTCAGACAATTGTTTCTCCCTTTGAATTATTCAATACGCAGAAGCTAACAAGATATGTATGGGTAACTACCCTCTAGATTACATGAATCTCCACAAAGATTAAAGTATAAAGTATTATATGATAGGGAGTTAAAAAAATAATAAATGTTAAAACTACGATAAATTTTTAGCATAACTAGTTTGTAAGGATAAAAATACAATGAAATATGGATATACTACAGTTGCGAGTTTTTTTCTTTTTTTCCTCAGTGTTCCTATTCAGGCAAAATCCGTGGAGGAAAGAGATATGGGGTTGCAAAATATAAGTTCCAAGGAATGTTTAGAGGTGCTTGAAATGGGAAATGTGCTCAATATCAGTGGCGAAAATTATTATCGGATAATTTTAAGAGGGCATTCATATATTGTCACTGTAAAATATATGGGTGCTACAAAACACTACAGTTGTGACAGTAAAATGAAATTAATCACAAACTGAGGAATCATCCCATATGGTGAGTGGGATAGAAAATTGTATGATAAAATCAGAATGATCTTGCTTTGCTTGATAAATAAGTTACATGTTGTTTTCTTAAACCCTGGTTGTTTGAGTGTGCCCATTCGAAATTCTAGTTTTATTACGTAGTGTTTCGCTTAATGTTTTGAAGATGTAGATTTGTTAGAAGGTCAAATTTGAGATCGAGTTTTAATTCAAAAAGGAATCCCAGTTTACCTAAAGGTAGACAGGTAAATGAGTCTGCTAAAGAGGAAGTACTATATATTTTAGATGATCTTCCTATCCAGAGAGATCTTTTGATTGAAGCCTTGCACAGGCTACAAGACGAATTAGGTTGTCTAAAGTTAACGCATCTTGGGGCTTTGGCTGAAATATTCAGTATCAGTCAAGCTGAGGTGTATGAAGTAGCCTCATTTTATCATCATTTTGATATTGTCCGAGAAGATGAATCTGAGCCCCCAGATATCACTATTCGCGTTTGCGATGGTTTGTCATGTGAGATGGAGGGGGCATTGTCGCTGATTTCAAAACTCCAAAATTCTACTGAAAGTACAAAAATCAGGGTCCAAGGGGTTCCTTGTATTGGTCGTTGTGCAAATGCGCCAGCGGCGCAGGTCGGCAAAAGAGCAGTGGATGATGCATCTGCTGCAAAGATTCTCCAAGTAGCAGAGGGAATATTAGATCCTATAATTCCAAAATATCAGAAGTTAAACCATTACGTTGCAAATGGCGGATATAATTGTCTAAAGGGTGTCCTAGATGGAAGCATAACTTTTGATGATGCAGTATCTGTCCTAGAAGATTCGGGGTTGAGGGGATTAGGCGGTGCAGGGTTCCCGGCTAATAAAAAATGGCAATTTGTTAATTCCTATGAGGGGCCAAGATTAATGACCATCAATGGGGACGAAGGTGAACCAGGAACCTTCAAGGATCGCTATTGGTTAGAAAGTAAGCCGCATAAAATACTGGAAGGGGCTCAGATTGCTGCTAATTTAGTTGGGTGTGAAAAAATTTATTTTTATATGCGTGATGAATATCCTGCTGTTTTGGAAATATTAAAAACGGAGATAGAAAAACTTAAGTCTGAGAGCTTTTGGTTGGTTCCGATTGAGGTGAGAAGAGGCGCTGGCGCTTATATTTGCGGTGAAGAAAGCGCAATGATAGAATCTATTGAAGGGAAGAGGGGGCTACCGCGCCATCGGCCGCCGTATATTGCAGAACAGGGACTATTTGGAAAACCAACTTTAAATCATAATGTTGAAACTTTGTTTTGGATGCCAGATATATTATCTAAAGGAGCGGATTGGTTTGCAAATCAGGGGCTTAGTATTGAGCACAAAGGTGTGCGTTCCTATAGTGTTTCGGGTAGAGTCGCAAGCCCTGGGGTGAAAGTTGCTCCAGCAGGAATATCAGTCATAAAACTTATAAATGAATATTGTGGAGGGATGAAGCCGGGCCATAGTTTTAAGGCATTTTACCCTGGTGGAGCTTCTGGTGGCATTTTTCCCGCAAACATGGCCAGTTTAGCTCTAGACTTTGGAACTTTTGAACCTTTTGGAGGTTTGATTGGCTCTCATGCTGTGGTAGTTTTATCTCAGCAAGACAATATCTTGGATGCTGTTGTGAATACAATTAAATTTTTTAAACATGAAAGCTGTGGACAATGTACGCCATGTAGAAATGGAACTGAGAAAATCCTTGATTTACTGTCAAACAAAAGTAAGGATATTGATCTTTATGAAGATTTAATGCTTGTTATGAGGGATAGTTCTATATGCGGTTTAGGGCAAGCGGCTACAAATTGCTTGAGACATTTATTACAATATTTTCCAGAGGATTTACATGGCACTCGATGAAGATCACCGCGGTAGTATCGTGAAATTCACTTTGGACGGTCAACCAACTGAAGCTCATGATAACGAAACTATATGGCAGGTTGCAAAGCGACTAGGAGTGCAGATTCCGCATTTGTGTTGGAAAGATGCACCAGGCTACCGGGCTGACGGGAATTGCAGGGCATGCATGGTTGAAATTGAAGGAGAAAGGACTTTGGCTGCTTCTTGCATACGTAAACCAATCCCTGGCATGAAAGTATCAACCTCTAATCATAGAGTGAATAAGAACCGGCAGTTGGTTTTTGAATTATTGGAAGCCGATATGCCAGCTCGGGAGGAAAGTCCTGATCCTGAGGCTTATTTTTGGAAGCAAGCTGAGTTAGCTGGGGTAAAAGCAAAGGATCGGATCCCAGCTTCAAGGCCTGGTGCGAGCAAAAGGATCCCAGTTGATAGTGTTTTTCATGATTCGTCTCATCCATCAATAGCAGTGAATCTTGATGCATGTATTTCATGCGGATTGTGTGAGAGGGCTTGTAGTGAAGTTCAGGTTAACGATGTAATAGGGATGGGAAATCGAGGGGTAGAAACAAAACCAATTTTTGATTTCCATGACCCCATGGGTTTAAGCTCATGCGTAGCTTGTGGTGAGTGTGTTCAAGCTTGTCCAACTGGGGCGTTAATGGAAAAGAATTTGTTGAATCTTGAATCAACGAAAAGAGAAGTCTATCCAGATAAGATTGTTGAAAGTATTTGTCCTTTTTGTGGAGTGGGGTGCCAAACATCTGTTCATATGGCGGGGGAGAATATTGTTAAAGTAGATGGCAGACAGGGACCTGCCAACAGAGGTAAACTTTGTGTTAAAGGACGTTTTGGGATGGACTACGTAATGTCCCCAGAAAGGCTTACAAAACCCTTAATAAGGCGTAAATCAGCGAAGAAAGATCCTGGGATGCAGATCGAATTTAAGGATATCAGTCGTTATTTTCGAGAGGCTACTTGGGAAGAAGCGCTAGAGCATGCTGCTCTGGGGTTTAATAAACTTCTTAAGAGAAAAGGTGGTGGATCACTTTGTGGTTTTGGATCAGCTAAAGGTACTAATGAAGAAGCATATCTCTTCCAAAAGTTTATAAGACAGGCGTTTGGGACTAACAATGTAGATCACTGTACGCGCCTCTGTCATGCTTCATCCGTTGCTGCTTTAATAGAAGGGATAGGAAGTGGGGCTGTATCAGCACCTTTTACTGCGGCCGATGATAGTGATTGCATCATAGTCATCGGAGCTCGTCCTGAACAAAACCACCCAGTTGCCGCAACATACCTTAAGCAGGCAGCAAAGAGGGGTACAAAGTTGCTAGTTTTTGATGTAAGGAAACAAGGACTTATGCGGCATGCTAGTCATCCAGTTGTGTTTAAACCTGGTTGTGACGTTGCACTGCTAAACTCAATGCTTCATGTGATAATAAATGAAAAACTATTTGATGAGCAATACATCCAGGCTAATGTGGACGGTTTCGATTCTTTAGAGAAAAAAGTGAAAGATTTTTCACCTGAAAATATGGAAGATATTTCTGGAGTTTCCGCTTCCTATGTTCGTGAACTTTCTCGAATTTATGCTAATTCTGAAAGATCAATTATTTTCTGGGGCATGGGTGTTTCCCAGCATATTCACGGCACTGATAATGCGAGATGTTTAATTGCTTTATCCTTAATCACAGGCCAGATGGGTAGACCAGGAACGGGACTTCATCCTTTGCGCGGGCAGAATAATGTCCAAGGTGCTTCTGATGCAGGTTTAATCCCTATGGTGTATCCAGATTATCAACCGGTTGAGGATCCTGATATCAGAAAAGGTTTTGAGGATAAGTGGGGTAGGTCCCTAGATCCAGTCAAAGGCTTAACCGTAGTTGAAATTATGAATAAAATCCATTCGGGGGTTATTTCCGGGATGTATTTGATGGGGGAAAACCCAGCTATGTCAGATCCAGACCAAAATCATGCGAGGTCTGGTCTTTCAAAATTAGACCATCTTGTTGTGCAGGACATATTCCTTACGGAAACGGCATGGTTTGCGGATGTAATCTTTCCTGCGTCTGCACAACCAGAAAAAGCAGGAACCTATACTAATTCGAATAGGCAGGTACAAATAGCATTCCCAGTTAGACAACCCCCTGGCGACTCAAGGCAGGATTGGCGATTAATTGTTGATTTGGCGAACAGATGTGGACTTAATTGGAGTTATGGGACGGTTTCAGAGATCTATGATGAGATGGCCTCTACAATGTCTAGTTTGGACAATATTAGTTGGAATAGATTAGAAAAAGAAGGTGCTGTTTGTTACCCAGCTGATGATATTAGCAGTCCTGGAAATGAAATCCTTTTTGCCGAAGGATTTCCAACTTCTGACGGTAGAGCTAAGATAGTCCCAGCTGATCTTCTTCCACCTGACGAAAAACCTGATGAAAAATTTCCTCTGATTTTGACAACGGGAAGGTTACTAGAGCATTGGCATACGGGGGCCATGACTAGACGATCAACGATGCTAGAGGCACAAGAACCTGTCCCAACTGTGTCAATGCATCCAAAGGACATTGAAAAATATGGATTTAAACGGGGTGAATTGATTATAGTTGAAACTCGCCGTGGTCAAATTAAAATCCTACTGCGTGAGGATCGAGATGTTAGTATCGGAATGTTATTTATACCTTTTTGTTTTTCAGAAGCTCCAGCAAATTTTCTAACAAACCCACAGCTGGATCCTATCGGAAAAATTCCAGAGTTTAAGTTCTCCGCCGCAGCTGTTAGAAAAGCTTTTTAACTTCCCGTGTATGCCAAGTGGTTGGCAAAACCTCGTTCGTTGTGTGGCGTGACATGGAACTCTGACTTGTAACACTTAGAAAAATGCGAAGAGGAGGAAAAACCGCAGGCCAGAGCAATCTGTAATACGTTCATGTCAGTTTGCAAAAGTAAGTTTCTTGCTTTCTGTAATCTTAAAGCCATGTAATAGCGTTTTGGGGATTTGGAAAAATAACGCTGAAATAGCCGTTCCAGCTGTCTAATCGAAATACCCAGTGTTTGGGCTAAAGTAGAAGGAGATAAGGGCTCTTCTATATTATTTTGCATACTTTTAATGGCCGTTAGTATTTTTGGGTTTCTTGCTCCAATTCGGTTTGGAATTGAAGGTAGCTGCTGGTCCGTTTCTGTCCTTATTGAATCGTGTATCATTTGATCGGCAATTGACTTTGCAAAGTCAATATTGAAATCTTGAGAAACAAATTTAAGCATTAGATCTAAAGAGGCTGTACCCCCGGCGGACGTAAATCTTTTCTTATTTATTGAATAAATTGATTCAGTAATAGTTAGATTCCCAAACTCTTCTTTAAGAGATTCTTTGTTTTCCCAATGTATTGTTGCTTTATAATCATTTAGTAGACCTGCTTTGGCCAAAATGTATGTACCAGTGCAAATTGCTCCAATGATCGTATCACTTCGAGCCTCTTTTCTTATCCAGCTTATAAGTGATTTTGTAGCGTAATCTCTAACATTTTCTCCAGTGCATAGCACTATATAATTAGGTTTTGTGGCATCATGGATGGTAGACTCAACGTCTAAGGATATACCATTTGAGCAGGTCACTTTCTGACCGTGCTCGGAAGCTAATTCCCAGGTGTATAATTTCTTTTTTGCTATCCTATTAGCAAGCCGCAATGGTTCTATGGCATTGCTAAAAGCGACTAAAGAAAATTCTTCTATTAATACAAACAAAAACTTTATGGTGAGTTTGTCTTTTTCACCAGTAGTATTTCCCCAAGTTTCTTGCATTGTTTACCCATAAGTGTTTATAAATCACAAACAGTATATGGTGTAGTATGTGTACATTGTTCGAATGCGCGTCAATAGAAAAGTTAGCTTAATTACGTACTAGAATACCAAATTGACATAATCATGAAATATTAGTTGGCTGGAGATACTATGAAATCTAATTGGGACAGGTCATCTTGGCGGAAAAGAGTTAGAAGGCAAATGCCTGAATATCTTGATGCCAAAAACCTTAAAAATACTGAACACAGACTTAACCATTTGCCACCGCTAGTTTTTGCTGGGGAAGTAAGAAATCTGAGAAGTGACCTTAGGAAGGTTGAGGCAGGGGATGCTTTCTTGTTGCAAGGTGGAGATTGTGCTGAAAGTTTTGAAGAGTTTTCTGCTGATTTAATTAGAGATACTTTTAAAGTATTATTAAAAATGGCAGTTGTACTTACATTCGGTGGGAAGAGACCAGTAGTAAAAATAGGAAGGATGGCAGGTCAATTCGCAAAACCAAGATCTTCAGATTATGAGGAAGTAAATGGTCAAAAATTGCCTTCTTATAGGGGCGATATTATTAACGGGATAGGCCCTTCGATAGAAGACCGAAATCCACAACCAGAGAGAATGTTGCAGGCATATACTCAATCTGCGGCTTCATTAAACTTACTGAGGGCTTTTAGTCAGGGAGGTTTTGCAGATATCAGAAGAGTGCATTCTTGGGTTCTTGAAAGCACGAAAGGTAATGTCGGATACAAGCGATTCTCAGAATTGGCTACCAAAATTACTAATTCAATGGAGTTTATGAGAGCTGCAGGTATTACGTCCGAAAATGTTGATACTCTTAGGAAGGTCGATTTTTATACAAGTCACGAGGCACTCCTACTAGAATATGAGGAAGCCTTATGTAGACAGGATAGCATTACAGGTCTGCCAATAGCTGGTTCTGGACACATGATCTGGATAGGTGATAGAACAAGGCAGATTGATGGTGCACATGTGGAGTTCTGTCGAGGAGTCCAAAACCCTATCGGTTTGAAATGTGGGCCTTCTATTAGGAATGAAGAGTTACTCCAGTTATGTGAAATCTTAAACCCGGAAAATGAGCCAGGTAGATTGACTCTGATCTCCCGATTTGGAGCGGATTACATAGGCGATCATTTGCCTAACTTGATAAAGATAGTTAAAAAAGAGGGGTTAAGAGTGGTTTGGTCGTGTGATCCGATGCACGGTAATACCATTAAATCTTCTACAGGATATAAGACACGACCCTTTGATACTATCCTATCTGAAGTCAAGAAGTTTTTTCAAATTCATAAGGCAGAAGGTACATATCCTGGAGGGGTTCATATAGAAATGACTGGAAAGGATGTGACCGAATGCACGGGAGGTTTGCAATCTATTCATGATGAAGATTTACTATCAAGATACCATACAGCGTGTGATCCTCGTCTGAATGCTAGCCAGGCTCTGGAGCTGGCTTTTCTGGTAGCTGAGCAATTAGAGAGGGATGTTGAAGGTATACATGGTTGATTTGAGAGGGGAACTGATAGGTTTGAAAGTTCGGAAATGAATGAAACAGTCGCGGTCATAACAAAAAGAAGTTTTGTAAGCGATCAAGACGTTAAAGATGTATTAACTATTCTTGAAGGAGTTGATCCAATTCGGCTGGGAGAGGCAGGATGTGAATTTTCCTTATTTAAACGACCAAGTAATCGTGAAATACAAATTGCCAGAAAACTCAAAGTAGATATCAACTTTGTACCTAGGTCCAATAGGGAGAAACAAATTGTTGTGGCAGATATGGACGGTACTATCATCAATCAAGAAAGCTTAGATGAGCTAGCTGATTTGTTCGGTATTAAACAGGAATTCGCAAACCTTACTAGTAAGGGGATGCAGGGGCAAATACCATTTGATATTTCTCTCCGAAAAAGGGTAAAATTGTTGCAAGGGATATCTGTAAAAATTTTGGAAGACTGCATGGAAAGTCGGATTAGTTTGTGTAGTGGCGCAAGTGTGTTCATGCAAACAATGAACTCAAGAAATGCCTATACTATGATAGTCTCTGGTGGACTGAAGTTTTTTGCATCAAGATTAGCAAAAAGATTAAACGTTATGAGCTTCGTATCGAATGATGTCGAAATTAAGGATGGAAAATTGACTGGTCAATTAGAAGAACCTCTGATCGATGAACTTAGAAAATTTGAAGCTGTTAAAGCTATTTGCACAAAAGCAAGCATTAAACTTGATAATGTACTTGCAGTTGGTGATGGTGCTAATGACATAAAAATGTTACAATCCGTTGGACTCGGGGTGGCTTATAAAGGAAAGAAAATACTCAAAGCAGCTACCACCTTCCATTTAGACTATTCAGACCTAACAGCATTATTATTCTTACAAGGGATAGTGGAAAAGAATTTTATAAAAGTGTAGCCATGGACAAAAAATTTATGTCTTCAGGTATCTTAATAGTTTTATCTTCACCATCTGGAGCAGGTAAGACCTCTTTAGCAAATAGTATAGTAAGGGATAATGAAAAAATTGTATTTTCTGTCTCTGTGACAACAAGAACTCCCCGAAAGGGAGAAGTTGAAGGCCGAGAGTACTTCTTTACAAGCCACGAAGGATTCAATGATATGATACAAAATGAAGAATTCATTGAATATGCCCAGGTTTTTGGGAATTTTTATGGTACGCCACGCAAAGATATAGAGGCATTAATAAGCGAAGGTAGAGATGTTATTTTTGACGTAGATTGGCAAGGAGGTACTCAAATAAGAAATTCACACCTAGCACCTTCGGTAGTATCAATTTTCATACTCCCCCCTAGTATTCAGTCTTTAGAAGAAAGATTACTGGGTAGAGCTCAAGATGATCGAAGAACTGTTGATTCGAGAATGCTTGAAGCTCGATCAGAAATCAGTCATTGGGCAGAGTACGATTATGTTCTGGTGAATAATGACTTTCAAAAAGTGAAGGAAGCTATACTAAAAATTGCGGAGGTTGAAAAAATGCGGCGGCAAAGGCAGGCGAGTTTGCCAGAATTTATAGCACAACTAAATGAGGAATTTGATTTGATTAAGAACAAAATGTAATCACTGAATATGGCTCTCTTTTTATTAAAGAATCATAAGCCTAACATTGTCAAACCGTCAACGTGCTGGTTTGCTGATAGCGCTATAATTCTAGGTAAGGTAACGGTATACGCTAAGGTATCGGTATGGTTTGGAGCAGTGATACGAGGAGATAATGAGGAAATTCAAATCCAAAAGAATTCCAACATCCAGGAAAACTCGATCCTTCATACGGATGAGGGGTTTCCTTTATTAGTCGAGGAAGGCTGCACGATTGGGCACAATTCCACACTGCACGGCTGTAGAGTGGGATATAATTCATTGATAGGTATGGGTACAACAATTTTAAATGGTGCACAAATAGGACCAAATTGTGTTGTGGGCGCAGGATCCTTGATCTTGCAAGAAGATAAAATACCCGAAGGAAGCTTAGTTGTTGGTCGACCAGGTAAGGTAATTCGAGAGCTTTCGGAGAATGAAATTAAGTCTAACAGACTAGCGGCCAAATCATATAGTGATAAAATTAAGGATTATAGAAGCTTATTACATCAAATTATTGATTAATTGTGAGGTGCAGTGCATATTTTTGAAGATAAATTTGAAGTTCGCTTTGCCACAAGTCCCGTTGAAATTGAAGAATCTCAAAAGCTAAGATATGTGGTCTTTATTGAAGAAATGGGTGGCTGTATCGGCGAACAAGAAAATGAGATTAAATTAGAAGCAGACAAATTTGATAATTACTGCAGGCATCTCTTACTTATTGACCGTAGTAAAAAATCTGAACTGTTGGACGGTAAAGTTGTTGGCGTTATAAGATTAATGCTCGGGTCTGAGGCTGAGCTTGGAATAGGTTTCTGTAGTTCTGAGGAGTATGACTTAAGGCTCTTACTTAATTCTGGAAAGAAATGTTTAGAACTAAGTAGAACTTGTATTGATATTGCTTATAGAAATAGTTTGGCTCTTCACTATTTATGGAGTGGTCTTGGTACTTTTTCCAGAGACGTGGGAGTTGATTTATTATTTGGATTAGCTTCTTTTCCCGGCAACGATGTGTCAAGAATTTCAATGGCCCTCAGCTTTATTCATGAAAGATATTTGGCTCCTAAAGGAATCAGACCAAAAGCCCTAAATAAGGGATGTATAGATATGGACATTGTAAAAAGAAATGACATAGACAAGCTACAAGCTTTAAGACAAATGCCAAGCCTAATAAAGAGCTACTTTAGATTAGGAGCAAAGGTGGGAGAAGGGGCTTTTAGGGATAAAATTTTAAATACAATTGATGTCTGCATTCTAATAGATGTGATCACCATGACAGGAAAATATAGAGATTACTATGGAAAGTCCTGACGATAAATATCTTTGGGAAGCAGAGAGAGAGGAACCTTTCCCAGAAATTAGTATTTTGCAAGGTTTTCTGGGAATTATTAAATTATTATTCTTTTTGCCATTTACCTTAGCACTTATTCCCATTTTTTTACTATTTAAATATCTTTATTACAAGGCTGGAATAAAGGTGCCTATGCTGCTGATCAGAAAGTTTTGGTCTAGAGTTGCATTGAAATTATGCGGGCTTCAGCTATTCGTGAATGGTCAGTGTTTTTCGAGGGTTTGCATAGTTGTATCTAACCACGTTTCATGGTTGGATATTTTAGCTATTCAAAGCGTAACAGATGTAATTTTCGTTGCAAAATCCGAAGTTCAAACTTGGCCTGGTTTAGGATTTCTGGCTCAACTGGCGGATACACTTTTTGTTGAGCGGAAGCCACAAAAAATTGGTTTCCATTCAAAGGAGGCAGAGGAAATAATGTCCACAGGAGAGAGCATTTGTTTTTTTCCAGAAGGCACAAGTTCTGACGGGTTGAGAGTATTGAAATTTAGGTCTGGTTTTTTTCAGTTAGCCTATGGGAATGGCACGGAACAAAAGTCGCGAGTTACGTACATTCAGCCATTGTCACTTTTTTATAAACCGAAGGGAAATGACAAAAGTGTCGATTTTTATGGATGGTGGGGGAGTATGAGTCTCCTGAGTCATATGATAAAAATTCTATGCAAGTCTTCGGGAAGTATAACTTTAAAGTTCCATGAGCAACTTCGTAGTGATAACTTCCGGACGAGAAAACATTTAGCGGGTCAAGCTGAAAAGATTATTGGAGATGAAATTGCGCGAAATGTCAGGTTATACGAGTCTCGTGTGACTTAAATGATTAGGTAATTTTAGGAATATCTTAATAGATCCTTTGACATATAGCATCTGTCACCTAAATATTCTTCAATTCTGATTAACTGATTATATTTTCCAACACGATCAGTTCTACTGAGTGAGCCTGTTTTAATTTGACCTGCCCCACTGGCGATTGATAGATCTGCTATAGACACATCTTCGGTTTCTCCTGAACGATGAGAAATTATTTGGAGAAAATCATTTTTGTTGGCAATGTCAATTACTTCCAAGGTTTCAGTTATGGTTCCAATTTGGTTATACTTTATTAGAACAGCGTTTCCAGCTCTATTATCGAGACCTTGTAGCAGTCGTTTTGGATTAGTAGCAAACAAATCATCACCTACAAGCTGGCATCTTGAGCCTAGTCGCTCGGTCAACTTTCTCCATCCGTCCCAGTCGTCTTCTGCCAGACCATCCTCTATCGATACTATTGGATATTTAGTCTGTAGGTTAATTAGATACTCTATCTTTCGCTCTTGGGATAAACGTAAATTTTCTCCCTTCATATTATATTTTGTTCCATCAAAATATTCGCTGGAAGCGCAGTCTAAAGCCAGCAAGAAGTCTTTCCCCGGGGTATAATTGGCATCTTCAATGGCGCGCAGTATAAATTCAAGAGCCTCTTTAGTTCCTTTTATACCTGGTGCAAATCCACCTTCATCTCCAACAGCTGTGCTGAAACCATTCGTACTCAGAAGATCTTTTAGTGAGTGAAATACTTCACAACCCATCTTGACGGCCGTTGAAATAGAATTTGCGGAAATAGGTATGATCATAAATTCTTGAATATCGAGAGTATTATCTGCATGGCTTCCTCCATTAAGAATGTTCATCATTGGCATTGGCATTTTAAGGTCTGCATTATCTTTAGCCATGTGTAAATAAAGCGGGGTTGAGGTGCTTTTACTAGCGGCTTGAGCTACAGCTATTGAAGTCCCAAGAATTGCATTTGCTCCCAATCTGGATTTATTAGGGGTGCCATCTAGCTTTATCAATGTATGATCTATGTCTTCTTGCATTTGGATATTTTTTCCAAAAAGAGCCGCATTTATCTCTGTCTTTACCGAGTGGACAGCTTTTA
>CACIIZ010000044.1 GCA_902586855.1 uncultured Alphaproteobacteria bacterium
CTGCCTTATAATAAGTTGGGTCATTCGTATTGTACTGACCATACATTTCATCTAACGAAGGCGCTCTAAAACCAGTTCCTCCACCCAACTTAAGTAGTAAAGACTGCGAAGGCCGATAAGTTGCAGTCATTCTCCCAGTAATTTTTTCACCAAAGACAGAGTGCTGATCAACACGAACTGTCGTATCAAGTGTTGTATTGAGAACTGGCGTAGCAAGTAAAGAAGCTAAGGCAGATCCTGTTGAAACGTTTTTCTCTTCATTTGCTATTTTCACCATATCCCTTGCTCCAGTGACACCAATAATTGCCCTTCCAAAATTTAGATTGCGTAGCAATTTGTAATCTAATGTCGTTCGGTTTCCATAGTAATCTGTTGAAGAGAACGGAGAAAATTGAGTACGGCTAGTACTAAAATAGTTGAGTCCTAATTTATGCTCATTTTCCTTTGATTGAAATGATAAATCGGCTCTTACCCCACGGTTAAGCTGCGTGTAGTAATATCCTTCAGCATCTCCCATAAATCCATCATATTCACCCTTATTAAAGGTGTTCAGATAGTTGAGAGTTAATGTTGCCCCATTCTCAAAGTCAGAAAAAGTTTTAACAGAAAACTCTCGATTGAAATAACCGTCTTTTTCAGCTCCAAACTTATCCTTCTCCTTTGCAGAAAAACCTTCCGTCTCAAAATTGGAAAATCTCATATCAAGCGAGGTATCTTTGACCTTGTATCCAGTAGAAATAGAGAAAGATCTAGTATTGAAACTACCATATTGTGCATCAACTTGACTACTATCACTTTTGGATGAGTCGACTGTTTCCAAAAATACAACCCCACCGACAGCTTCAGATCCATACAGCGCCGATTGACTGCCTTGTAATACCTCAATCTTACTTAGATGGTGAGCAGGAATACCTACTATTATAGGTTTTACCTCAACCCCCGTCACGTCGGCAATGTCAATACCATCATAAAATACTTTACTATACTTTGATCCATAGCCTCTGATGCTCATCTCTAAAGTAGACCCTACTGGCCCATTCTGGGCTAGTGATACACTTGGAATATTTGTCAATATTTCGCCTAAAAAGCTACCACTAGAATTTTGAATCTCTTCTCTGCCAATGATGGACACAATTGCGCCAGTTTCATTGATTGGAGTCGGCACCGTATTTGCCGAGACTGTCAATTCATCTAATAGGAAATCCTGGGTCATGGCCCCAGTCGGAATAGCAATAAGTATTGTAGTTAATTTGATCAGTCTCTGAATAAAAAGTCTCAAATTAGTTCTCTACAAATTTGTAGGAATGCTAGCTAAGCAAACCTAGTTTACTAAAATGTGGAAAATTTTTCCACAAAGGTTAAAGGCTCACCTTTGCGGATAGCCGCCCTATATGTACTCCCCGCACACTAGGAAGGTGACACACTCGGTAGGTCTCCTGGCTCGTGGATCGATGAGTCTAGTCCACCTTCCCAGCACCTTTGGTGCCAGTGGCATATTGAACCAACTCCACCCACTTACAGTTGCGGGGGCAGCTACGGCTTTTACCGTATTCCCTTTTAATCACTTCCCAAAAAATCAGGAAAGTAAACCGAGTGCCCAATAAAGGCCATAAAACACTAAACTAGTCAATTACTTTTTTGCATACATCCTTCAACACACATTGTATCTAGAACCGATTCATGTAAGTTTTTATCTATTCAGAATCTTTTAAGGATCACTTAGGTCGACAGGGGTAAAATAGGGTAAAGTTTATAGCAACATAGCCTAAAGCTATTCCTTCCATTTGATGGAACATCCCATCGACGAGATTTGGTCCTTTGGGCCTTTTCCAGTTTTAGCAACTTGGGCCATAGCTTCATAGAGGTCCCTTCTTAAATCCTTCGGTCCCGCTTCTTTTCTAGAGGCGTCCAGCCTCCCTCGATATTGTAGACCCATGTCAGAATTGAACCCAAAAAAATCGGGCGTGCAAACAGCATTATACCTCTTGGCTGTAGACTGATCTTCATCAAATAAATAAGGAAAAGGAAACTCGTGTTCCTTAGACAATTTCTTCATATTAGGAAAACTATCCTCTGGATATGCTTCCACATCATTTGAAGAAATCGCCGCCACACCTATACCCATCCCAATCAAGTCATTACAATCTCTTAGCACTCGGTCAAGTACAGCAAGTACATAAGGGCAGTGATTGCATATAAACATGATTAAAGTTCCATTACTTCCTCGAATACTGTTCAGGTTATGTGTTTTTTGATCGACTCCGAGTAAAGAAAAATCTGGAGCAACCCAATCAAATTCACATATCGGTGGAATAGCTGCCATAATATTATCCTCTCCTGATTATTGCTCCTGAGCTTCTTCAGCTGCCGCTCGTATCATTTTAATATTTTCTCCATAAACCGATGGATTACCTACCGATCCACCCGAAAAAACCCCAGAACCAGCAACCAAAACATTTGCACCAGCTCTAGCAACTAGAGGAGCAGTTTTTGGCGTCACCCCACCATCTATTTCAATATGAATTGGTCTATCTCCAATCATGCTTCTAAGCTTGGCAATCTTCGAAACTTGGCTTTCTATAAACTTTTGACCCCCAAAACCTGGATTAACAGTCATGATACAAACTAAGTCAACCATATCCAATAAATATTCGATGCTTTCGATCGGGGTGCTTGGGTTGACTGCAACTCCTGCTCTTATTTCCAACCCTTTTATCAGCTGAATGGTTCGATGAATGTGTGGCGTTGCCTCCACGTGAGCGGTAATAAAATCTGCACCCACCTCTGCAAATTGTTCAACGAAACCATCAACAGGCGCGATCATTAAATGGACGTCCATGATTTTTTTGATATGAGGACGAATGGCCTTACATGTGGCCGGACCAAAGGTAATATTAGGGACAAAGTGACCATCCATTACATCTACATGCACCCAGTCACAACCCTGGTTTTCAATTGCCTGGCATTCTTCCCCAAAATTAGCAAAGTCCGCAGATAATATTGATGGTGCAATCTTTATGGTTCTATCAAACAAAATTTTTTCCTCTAAAATCAAGTGTAAAATGTGTATTAAGAGTACTACCTTAAAATATCAAGAATTATTTCTTAAAGGAAGAGCCTAACAACTAGTTCAAAAGATTAGGAGCCAACAGATCTCACTGCTTTATAAAGCCTTACATTAAGAAACTCTGATTCTATCTCTCATTGAGACACGATATATGGATGCTATGATTAACAAAAATTGGATATTTTTTTAATTTTTCCTTATGTTTAACTTAAAAAAGAGTGAGAAAAAATTTACTATTGAATTGTGGGAACCAAAAACTAAACTGAATTTGGTTTTATAAACCTAAATTACATAAAACTTTACACTGGATGGTAAGTTTCAAAGATGCCCCTAAATGAAAAAATAAGACCTAGACGTAGCTTCATATTTACTCCTGGTCTTAAACCCGAAATGTTTCCTAAAGCACTTGCCTCAGGGGTTGATATGGTATGTGTCGAGTTAGAGGATGGAATCGCTCCCAAAGACAAGAATGTTGCTAGGCGCAAGGCCCTAGAAATTTTCTGTGATCAAAAAATGCCAAATGATGTTGAAGTTATACTTCGCATCAATTCTGTAAGATCTTCCTTCGGGATAGATGATCTTCGTGCAATCCTTCACTCCAAGACACCTCCCCCAGCTATCATGTTACCAAAGGTAAATGATCCAGGAGATGTAAGCATCGTTGATGACCTATTAACTGAGCGAGGTCATGACTGTCGATTACATCCGATCATTGAAACTAATTCTGGCTTGGAAAAAGTTTATGATATTGCAAAATGTAGTGGTCGAATAGAAACACTTTTCTTTGGTCTAATTGATATGGCAGCAGAATTAAGATGCAAATTGGCATGGGACCAATTGCTATACGCTAGATCAAGAGTAGTCCATGCAGCTGCGAGTGCGGGGCTAGATGCTATCGATGGTCCATTCATGGACCTAGAAGATCCTCAAGGTAACATTAAGCAGGCTATCCTTGCAAGGGATCTAGGATTTTCTGGCAAAGGATCAATACACCCGAAGCAAGTAGCCGATTTAAATAGTGTTTTTTCTCCAACCGAGGATCAAATTCTTCAGGCCAAGAAAATTATCAAATTGTTTGAGCAAGCAGATACGGGGCTAGTAATGGTTGATGGTAAATTAATTGAGAAACCCGTTTTGCGCGAAATGTATAGAATTCTCGCAATATCCAATGAAGACTAGGAGAAATGATGGCATTAAATAAAAACAGAAAAACTGTCCAAAATCTTTTGGATGAAGCAAATTCTCAAATTGATACAATCTCCGTAGAGACAGCAAAAAATATTTTTATGGATAAAACATATGTTTTTGTTGATCTAAGAGATATTAGAGAGCTTAAGAAAACAGGAAAGATTCCAAACTCTTTTTCATGTCCAAGAGGTATGCTGGAGTTTTGGATAGATACCGAAAGTCCGTATCACAAAGAAATATTTAACCAAGACAAAACTTTTGTATTTTATTGTGCGAGTGGTTGGCGTTCGGCCTTGAGTACAAAGACTGCAAGTGACATGGGATTAAGAAATGTGTGCCACATCGAAGGCGGATTCAATGGATGGGTCAAGAACGATGGAGAAGTTGAGAACCTCGATTAGTAATACAACTGCCCCGCCCAAAATTTTGTAAATGCCATTTTGTTTTTGATTTTGAGGAGGTTTTGTTATTTAATGAAGTTAGTCGAAATTAGAATGAGAAATTAATTTGCATCCAATCACTACTACACTAATCAAGAGAATTGGACTTGGAATTGTTTCTTTATTTTTTGTAACGTTAATCATTTTCAGTTCTGTTAATCTTTTACCAGGTGATTTTGTTGAGTCAGTCTTGGGACAAACGAGAACTGAGGAGACCGTCAAAGTCTTCCGAGCAGAGCTCGGTTTAGACAAACCCTATCACGTTCGATACGTGAACTGGTTGACTTCGGCTCTTCAGGGTGATTTAGGAAGTACCTTTTCTGGCCGAAACGCATCATATGCTAATCAACCACAACAAAGTACCGCAAGGACAGTATCAAGTTTATTGCAACCGAGGCTTTTCAATACTTTCTTTCTGGCGGCGATGACTGCAGTGATAGCAATTCCACTTTCACTCATTCTAGGTATCACAGCAGCCCTTTATAGAAATTCTTTTTATGATCGAACAGTTAATGCTTCCGCTCTAACAGCTATTTCTATGCCTGAATTTTTTGTAGCATATGTATTAATCATTTTTTTAGCTTCCATAAATCAATTCTTCCCTTCACTATCGAATGTAACGTCTTCAACTCCTCTTCTTGAAAGGATCTACCTTTCAATCTTACCCGCCTTAACCTTAACTCTGGTTACTGTCGCTCATATGATGCGCATGACTAGGGCGTCGATCATTAATCTACTAGCCAGCCCCTATATTGAGATGGCAAGATTAAAAGGAATGTCCAGGACTAAAGTCATTATAAAACATGCTTTGCCAAATGCCTGGGCACCAATAGCAAATATCATTGCTTTCAATTTGGCCTACCTAATTGTAGGTGTTGTTGTAGTTGAAGTTGTCTTTGTTTATCCTGGTATTGGACAGCTAATGGTAGACTCCGTAATAAAAAGAGACATCCCTGTAGTTCAAGGCTGCGCCCTTGTTTTTGCCGTAACATATATTTTATTAAACCTAATCGCTGATGTGATTTCCATAGTAACTAATCCAAGATTGTTGTATCCTAAATGAGTAAAGCTAGGAACCAATATTCTGCAAGGGGTGAAGTAGCTAGGTTCTATGTTAGGCGCACAATTTTTCAACGCTCTTTAATTTATTTAAGCAAAGCGCCTTTTACTGCATGGCTGGGCATGATTATTGTCTCTATTTACTTTTTTGTTGCAATCTTTGCACCCTATCTAGCTCCCTACGGAGAAGCACAAATTTTTAAAGTTCCCTACGCTCCGTGGGATAATGTTCATATTTTTGGAACTGATAGATTAGGAAGAGATATTTTGAGTAGATTAATTTATGGTGCAAGAAACACCATGGGTATTGCACTGATTACAACATTCCTAGCATTTCTAATTGGTGTCGGTTTTGGTTTATTGTCCGCCATCTTAAGAGGATGGGTGGATCAGATCTTGGCCAGGTTCGTGGACATCTTGATGGCTATCCCAAGCCTGATTTTTGCACTAATGCTATTATCAATCTTTGGATCTACAGCATTGAATTTAATCTTGATTATTGCAGTTTTGGACTCCACTAGGGTCTTTCGGTTAGCGAGAGCTGTCGGCATGAATGTGGTTGTTATGGAATATGTAGAGGCTGCACGATTGCGCGGTGAAAAAATAAGTTGGATCATGGGAAGGGAAATATTACCCAATATTTTACCACCCCTTGTAGCTGAATTCGGATTAAGATTTTGCTATGTTTTTCTAATGATAGCATCACTATCTTTTTTGGGTGTTGGGATTCAACCACCCACGGCAGACTGGGGTTCAATGGTGAGAGATACCGGCGAGTTAATACAATTTGCAGCATATGATATCACTGCTGCCCTGACACCCATATTGCCAGCTGCAGCTATTGGTATACTGACAATTGGGGTTAATTTTGTAGTTGACTGGTTTCTGTATTTAACAAGCGGCTTAAAAGATGAACACCAGTAAGAATAATTCATCTTTATTATTAGACATAAAAAATATATCTATTGAAGGTTATAGTGATGAGGCTTGGCATCCAATAATCAAAGGTGTTGATTTACAAATTAAGCGAGGCGAGGTGCTTGGATTAATTGGAGAGTCTGGCGCAGGAAAATCAACACTGGGCCTAGCTGCAATGGGATTTGTCAGGGCTGGTTGCCGATTCACTGAAGGATCTATCTCTTTTGAAGGAACGGATTTAACTAAACTAAGTGAAAAAGATAAGCAAAAGCTTTGGGGAACAAAATTTTCTTATGTGGCTCAATCAGCAGCGGCAGCATTTAATCCTGCTCATAGGCTACTTAATCAAACAATAGAGTCCTCCTTAAGCCATAATCTTGACAGAAAAGAAAAACTGCAAAAGGATGCTGTGCAACTATATAAGGAAATGCAGTTACCTAATCCAGAAGAAATTGGTGATAGGTATCCTCATCAGGTATCAGGTGGCCAGCTACAGAGAACAATGACCGCTATGGCGATGACTTCCAAACCAGATCTCATTATTTTTGATGAACCGACAACTGCCTTAGATGTTACCACGCAAGTCAATGTACTAGCGACGATACGTTCAATAGTGAAAGAGCACCAGACGGCAGCTATTTATATCACGCATGATCTTGCAGTTGTAGCTCAAATGGCCGATAGAATCCAAGTTTTACGCTATGGTGAAACTATAGAAGTGGCTGAAACTAACCGAATGCTTGATTCTCCAAAGCAAGAATATACAAAGTCTCTTTGGGCTGTCCGATCAATCCAAAAAAAAGAGCAAGAAAGAGAAGGTACCATCCTGAAAATAGAGAATGTGGATGCTTCCTATGGTTCTGGTCCAATGGTTTTAAGAAATATAAACATTGATGTACCAACGGGCCGAACAGTTGCAATTGTGGGGGAATCTGGCTCAGGTAAATCAACTACTGCTCGAGCTATAACTGGACTATTACCTCCCACCAAAGGAAAAGTTCTATTTCAAGGACGAAAATTGCCGGCAAAACTCTCGGAACGATCTAAAGAAGACCTAAGACGTATACAGATGGTTTATCAATCTCCAGACACTTCTATGAACCCGCGTCATACTGTAAGGGACATCGTAGGAAGACCCCTTAGATTTTATCATGGCATTGTTGGAAACATGTATACAGAAAAAGTAATTGAACTACTAAAAATGATTGAGTTAGATGAAAGTTTCATTGACAGGTTGCCTGAAGAACTTTCTGGTGGCCAGAAACAGCGAATATGTATTGCTAGGGCTTTAGCCGCTGAACCTGATCTTATTATTTGTGATGAAGTCACCTCAGCACTTGATCAAATTGTTCAAGAAGGAATCCTGAAGCTCCTTTTAAGACTACAACATGAGTTAAAGATATCTTATATTTTCATTACTCACGATATTGCCACAGTCAAAGCAATAGCAGATGAGGTGGTTGTGATGCATCAAGGTTTGGTTGTTGAACAAGGTCTTAAGAAAGATATATTTTCACCACCCCACCCTGATTATACAAAATTACTATTGTCTTCTGTGCCAGAAATGGATCCGAAGTGGTTAACTAGAATCTTAAAAAGTGAACAAAAAATATAATGTAAATCTAGAATGAGTCACTTCAGAAGTAAATTCTGCTTTAGAATTTGTTACCCTTTGTACGTCCCTACCTAACCACAAATTTTATTATTTGTTGAAAAAAAAAGAGTTTTGTTTAAGATTTAAACCATAAACTGGTTTTTTTCATTTTATAGGGAGATTAAAAGTGTATTCAATTGAAAAGTTAAAGGGACTTTTTGCAACTGGGAAAATAGGAAGACGTGACTTTATACAAGGAGCTGTTGCATTAGGTGCAACAGTAACTGCAGCGACTTCTATGTCATCATCTGTTCTGGCGCATCACATACCAAAAAAGGGTGGTACTTTAAGACTTGCAATGAGTTCAGGAACTACAACTGATATTTTAGATATGTCTGTGTCCACTGGCGCAACATCAGAATTAGTTCACGGATATGCCATATACAATAATTTGGTAGAACTCGGCGCTGATGGATCGGTCATTCCTGAACTTGCTGAAACAATGGAATCAGATGATGCAAAAACATGGCGATTCAAGGTTAGAAAAGGAGTTGAATGGCATAACGGTAAATCCTTAGATGTAAATGACCTAATATGTTCTATTAATTACCATAGAGGAGAAGATAGTAAATCTTCTATCAAAGGCCAATTGGCTGAAATTGCGGACGTAAGAGGAGATGGAGATTACTTAGTTATAGAATTGGAAGGATCCAACTCGGACTTCCCAGTCATGCTAAGCGACTATCATGCTCCGATTCAAATAGGTGGATCAGATGGGAAATTAGTTGATCCGCTGGCTGGCATTGGAACAGCTGGTTACGTGCTAAAGGAGTATAATCCAGGCGTGAGTGCTTCATTTGAAAGGAACCCGAACTATTGGAAAGATGGCCATGCTCATTTTGATGCTGTCGAAACTACAATCGTTGGTGATGCAACCGCTAGGCAACAAGCGTTAGTGACAGACCAAGTTGATTGTATCGACGATGTTTCAGCACCGACAGCAGGCCTCTTGTCCAGAAACCAAAAGCTTGAACTTTTAGCTGTAACTGGAACAATGCATCGTGTTTTTGCAATGCGGTTAGATACTCCGCCTTTCGACAATAATGATGTAAGGCTGGCTCTAAAGTATGCTGCAAAACGACAGGAAATGGTCGACAAAGTGCTTCTTGGTTATGGCCAAATAGGAAATGACCACTCCATATCTCCAACACAGAAGTATTTTAACACTGATTTAGCCCAAAGAGAATTTGATGCTGACAAGGCCCGTTTCCATTGGGGCAAAACTGGCCTAGGGGATACCCCAGTTGTTTGTCATGCCTCTGGGGCATCGCTGGATGGTTCAGTAGATGTGGCTCTCTTACTCCAAGCATCTGCAAAGGAATGTGGTATTAATCTGGACGTTAAAAAGGAACCGAATGATGGTTATTGGTCCAACGTTTGGAACAAACCAGGTATAGGTATGTGCACATCTTACTGGAGCGGCAGACCAACCCCTGATTGGATGTTCTCGACATGCTGCATAGCAGCCTCTGAATGGAACGATATGGCTTGGAAAGACACCCCAGCTGCTAATAGGTTTAATGAGTTAATGAAAGCTGCAAAAGGTGAACTTGACGATAAGAAGCGACATGAGATGTATTTTGAATGTCAAAAACTTATGCATGATGATGGGGGTTATATCACCTGGTCCTATGGCCAAAATTTGTCAGCCCATAATAAGAGATTAGCGCATCCTAAAACAGTAGGTGGTAACTGGCATCTAGATGGATGTAAGATTACAGAGCGCTGGTGGTTTGCTTAATGAAATAAGAAAAAAGCGGTGTTTTTCACCGCTTTTTCCTCCAAAAATTAGTTTTTGCTATTAACTCCAAATTTGTTGAATCAAGACTCTAATTTAAGAAAATCTTAAGGTTGGCCCTCAATTGTCTAGTACGTTTTTCAAACCTCTGCCCACATATCTTGCGAAACGCTATCGGGGCTGGAAAGCTACGACATTTGATGAAAATAAGGGGTGGTACCAAAGACTTGTAGAAGTTGGACAACACCCACGGTTTATGGTTATCTCGTGTTGCGATAGTCGAGTGCGTATCACCTCGATCTTTGGTGCCGACAGTGGTGAGTTTTTTATACATAGAAATATAGCCAACCTTGTCCCACCCTTTAAAAAAGATGTGGAAGACTATGGGACTTCCGCTGCTATTGAATATGCTGTAACAGGACTTAGGGTATCTAATATTATTGTCCTCGGTCATTCTAATTGTGGTGGAATAAAAAATATTTTTCCCCATTTCTCCAATCCTGGGCATGCAGATTGTGATGAAACAATCTTTATAGGTAAGTGGCTTGAAATACTCCGACCTGGCTTTGAGAGAATTCCCAAACTTAAACAGACGGATGAAAATTTAAAGAACCTAGAAAAACAAGCGGTGGTAGTATCTTTAGAGAATTTACTTAGTTTTCCATTTGTTCGTGAAGCCTTAGAGCGTGAAACGCTAAGCCTGCATGGTTTGTGGCACAATATAAAAAGTGGTGAACTTTTTTACCTTAACCAAGAATCTGGAAACTTTGAGCATGTTTGATTTTAACGACCACCAACTTAACCTCTCAAATCTTTATAGAAATTAGTAATGCAGTTGTTGAAAACTTTTGGCTGCTCAATGTTAATAAGATGACCTGCGTGTTTAATAATTTTCAATTCAGAGTCTTTAATAATTTTCGAAATTTTCTTTGCAATTTCTGGCGGTGTCAACCTGTCTAATTCCCCCACTAAAATAAGACTTGGAACTTTAATCGCGCTAAAGACATCTAAATTATCATTAGAGACAAAGCCGTCCACTGTTTTTAAATAACTTTCTTTTCTTAACATATTAAGAGAGTTTATGAGCTTTTGAAGAGCTTCATGATCCTGCGTATTGCCAATGAGGGATTGAGCTATTAAATGAGAAAAGTCTTTGAATGTTTTTCCTTCTCTCAATGGTATAGTTCTTGAATTAACGAATTCAATTTTTTCATCTTCCGAAAGCCCTTTACTTCCAAAGTTTGTGTCACATAAGACTAGTGATTTAACTCGCTCCGGATATGCATCGTAAAACCAGCACGCAATCCTCGCACCCATAGACAGACCAACCAAATGAGCTCTTTCGCACTTAAAAAAATCAAAAACTTTGGCCAAGTCATTAGCAGTGTCAGAAAAGTTGAAGGGCCCCTCATAGTCATCGCTAGCTCCATAACCTCGCGCATCCCATGCTATCACTTTATGGTTTTTTGCCAGATAAGAGATATTGTCATCCCAATTTCTTTTATTGCCCCCAATCCCATGTAGTAAGAACACAGTCTCTCCTTCACCAGCATAGTCGACGGAAATGTGCGGGTGAGGACCTATTTTGATCGTTTTAAGAATAACCTCCCCCACTTAATCTAATTTCTCCAAAATATTAAACTCCCAGAAACTTTCTCACGACAACATCAGGAATAGAGGATAAATTTCCGCTCCATTTCGTTGCTCCTCTTTCCATGACATAACCAAAATTTGACAAATTCTTCAAATTCTTACTGAGTTTATCCACTACAAGAATTGAAATACCTTCCTTACTAATAGCCGCCAGTACATCCAAAATCTTTTTTGAAACAACCGGAGAAAGTCCTTCAGTAGCCTCATCCAATAGTATAAGAGAGGGATTTGTCATCAGTGCGCGCCCGATTGCCAGCATTTGTTGCTCTCCACCTGACAATGTTGAAGACATTTGTGAAAGTCTATCTTCAAAAACTGGGAAGAGCTTTGATATCCTCGTTAAGTCCCAATATCCTTTTCTTGATGCTCCAATTAAATTTTCTTTCACCGTTAAATTCGCAAATATTCTTCGGCCTTCTGGCACCAATCCTACACCCATTCTAGCTATTTTGAATGAGGGCATCCCGCACACATTTATCCCATTAAAATATATCTGTCCCTTATGGGGATTCAGCATTCCACATATAGACCTAATAGTAGTTGATTTTCCCATTCCGTTACGACCCAAGAGGGCAACGATTTCGCCCACACCAATCTGCAGATTAACTCCTCGCAAAACATCGCTTTCACCATAGGATGAATAAACGTCCACGAGCTCTAAAACGTTTGTAGGTCTCATCATTCTTTTCCTAAGTATGCTGTTCTAACTTCAGCATTCATTTTAATATCTCTTGGAGTACCGGTAGCTAGTACCCTCCCGTTCACCAAAACTGAAATTCTGTCAGCTATTGCGAATACTACATTCATATCATGTTCAATTAATAGAATTGGTACCCGAGCTTTGATATTCGTGAAACTTTTTTTCATTTTCTCTATAATATCTACGCTAAGTCCCGCCATCGGTTCATCGAGTAATATTACTTTTGGTTCTAAAGCCAATGCCAAACCAATTTCCAATTGTCTCCTCTCCCCATGACTTAACCTGGCAGCAATTTCGTCTTTTTTATCCAATAAATTAGTTTCCTCAAGGACGTTACTAACTTTTCGCACTATCAGTTTGTTATTCTCTGCTTTGGAAAAGAAGGTAAACTCTTTCTTTTCTATTCCTATCACAGCCAAAAGTAGGTTTTGAAAAACTGAGAAATCAGAGATGACATTTGTTATTTGAAATGTTCGCGCCAATCCAAGGCGAATTCTCTCAGGAACATGGCATTTGGAGACTTCAAGATTATCAAGAAAAATGGAACCAGAGTCCTGCTTAATTTCACCAATAATTTGCTTAATTAGGGTAGACTTTCCAGCGCCATTAGGGCCAATCAGGGCATGAATTTCTCCCTGTTTAAGAGAAAAATTAACCTTATCACTGGCCACCACAGCCCCAAAACTTTTCGATAAATCCTTTATAGTCAATATTTCATTCATTAGCCCTAGACCCTGAAAGAAAACCAATCAAACCACCCCTGGCAAATAATACTGTCACTATAATCAACAAGCCCAAGAAAACCTGCCAATGGTCAGTATAAGAACCAAAAATCTGTTCAAATGTTACAAAGAATATGGCGCCTATTAAAGGACCATAGATGCGACCCACTCCACCTATAATGATAAAGACAATTAATTCTCCTGACATTTGCCAGCTAAGCAAAGAGGGACTAACAAACCGATTAAGGTCAGCATATAAAGATCCAGCAACACCAGTAATAACCCCAGATATAATGAAAGCTACTAATTGTATCCGAAACGGTGTTATTCCAACCGATTTCACTCTATCTAAATTATGCCTAGATGCTCTAAGCGCTAAGCCAAATGGGGAATGGATTATCCTTGAAGTTAAATATAATGATAGTATCAACCAAAAAAAACAGATCATAAAAAAACTAATCCCATTCATGGTATCAATGTTTAGAAAGCTTGATCTAATGTAGAGTGACAATCCGTCTTCCCCTCCATAAGACGGCCAGCTGATGGCAAAGTAATAGAGCATTTGTGCAAAAGCCAAAGTGATCATTATGAAATAGACACCACTTGTACGAAGACAAAAGAAGCCAATAACCAGAGCAAAAACTGAACATAAAGCTATTGTGAAAATCCAAATCACTATTGAGTCCGAAGTTCCTATGAATATAACTGGCCAATCAAGGATCGGTTCTAAATTAAATGCATGCGTCGCTAAAATGCCCGAAACATATCCTCCAAAGCCAAAAAATGCGGCATGCCCAAAAGAAATTAAATTTCCAAATCCCAAAACAAGGTTTAGCCCTATTGCTGCCATCGCAAATATTGCGATCCTGGTAGCCAATGTAACAAAATAGGGCTCACCAATGTAATGTGATGCAAGAGAAAAAATTAGTAGAGAAGAGATGCAAACAACATTGATACTTCTTTCTGGGATCATGTTAGACCCTTTCCAAAAAAACCTGTCGGTTTTACGATTAAGACGATAGCCATAAGAACATAAATCAACATTGACGCTATTGCTGAACCTATTGACATTGCAGTTGACGGATCAGTGAGGCTCATAAGTATCCAAGGAACTAAAAAACGTCCCATCGTATCTACACATCCAACAATCAAGGAGGCCATAAATGCACCCTTAATTGAACCTATACCTCCAATGACTATGACAACAAATGCTAGGATGAGAACTGGTTCACCCATACCTACTTCTACCGACTGTATTGTTCCAACCAAAGCTCCCGCGAGACCTGCTAAAGCAGCACCAAGACCAAATAAAAATGTGTAAAGTTTTGAAATATCAACTCCCAGAGCAGAGATCATTTCACGATCATGCTGTCCGGCCCTAATCTGTACACCCAAATTTGTTTTTCCGATAAGAAAAAAGAGAAATATCGCAAGGAGCAACCCAACCAGTATAATGAATAAGCGATATTTTGAGTAATATATACCGCCTATAATCTGGAGTGATCCACTTAAAATATCTGGCACATCCAAATACAACGGATAAGCACCAAAAATCCATCTAACTGACTCAGAAAACAACAGTATGAGCGCAAATGTAGCTAAAACTTGGTCTAAATGATCCCTATCGTAAAGTCTTCTAATTATGACGATTTCTACAATAACGCCAGCAATAGAAGCAAAAATTAAACTCGCTAAAAGACTGAACCAAAAAGAGCCAAGGGCAGCAGATACAGCAGCGGCAGAAAAAGCCCCAATCATATAAAATGAGCCATGAGCCAAGTTAATTAGACCCATGACTCCAAATATTAGGGTCAACCCGGCGGACATCAAGAACAGCATGAAACCGAACTGAAAACCATTCAAAAGCTGTTCAACACATAATTCAAAGGTCATAAAAGGTAGTATTCCTAAACTAATAAGACCTTATTTTTACCATTTTCTACATAGAGCACTGATCGACATAAGCATTTGAATGATCCTTTAGGCCTATTGATACAATCTTATTAGTCAAAACTTCTCCTTCCTTGACAACTTCTCGGACGTAAATATCCTGAATTGGATGATGATTGCTAGAAAACTTAAAACTACCTCTTGTAGATTCAAAATTGGCAGCTCTAATTGCTTGCCTAAAGGCGTCTGCATCCTTAACACTAGATTTTTTCATAGCCGAAATTAATAGATTCCCAGTATCATAACCTTGAGAGGCATACAAAGAAGGAAGCCTTCCAAATTCCTTCTTGAATTCTGTCACAAATATCTTGTTGGCATTATTGTCTAGGTCCTTGGACCACTGCGATGTATTTTTGACACCTAGTGCGGCAGTCCCAACTGCTTTAAGTATTCCTTGATCAAAAGAGAAAGCAGGTCCCACAACAGGAGTGTCTATACCAGATTGAGCATACTGTTTCATGAAACCAATCCCCATTCCACCAGGAAGGAAAAAGAAAACGCTATCAGCGTTAGAGGCCCGAATCTGCGCAATCTCTACGGAATAATCTTTTTGGCCGAGCTTAGTATAAATTTCACCAGCTAGTTCACCTTTAAAATACCTCTTGAAGCCAGTTAAAGCGTCCTTACCAGCTGGATAATTAGGAGCTAATATGAAGGTATTCTTAAACCCAGAAGAATTAGCATGACCACCAGCAGCCTCATGAAGATTATCATTTTGCCAAGCGACATTAAAATAATTCTTATGACATCCTTTTCCAGCTAATGCGGATGGACCAGCGTTTGGGGAAAGGTAGAATTTTCCCTGGTTGACTGCTGCAGGAACGACGGCCATTGCCAAATTGGACCAGATAATACCTGTTAATACGTCTACTTTTTCCGATTGAATCATTTTATCCGCAAGCTGTACAGCTATATCTGGCTTACGTTGATCGTCCTCAATGATCACCTCTATATTATCATTATTTCTTATTGCAAGCATAAATCCATCTCGTACATCGATACCGAGACCTGAACCTCCTCCAGATAAGGTAGTAATCATACCTACTTTCAATTTGTGCCCGTCTGCAAACGCAGAAGTTGTAACCAAGGCAATTAAAACTATTACTGATTTGATTAATTTAAACATATTCATCTCCCCAAATAGAATGCGAGTCCCAAGCTGGACGTTCACAAGCCGAGCTTATATGATTATGATAATTTTAAGGAATATGAAACAAGAATCTCTAAAACACTTAATTTTCATTAATCAAATTATTACTGGCGAGAATTATTGTTCTTCTTCTTTATTACACTCTTAATGATCGGATTTATTGTAACTTCATCAATATTTGTATTGGGAGTCATCTCTAGGACGTTAATTACCAACTTTGCTATATCCTCAACGGGAATAGTATTCTGCTCG
>CACIIZ010000045.1 GCA_902586855.1 uncultured Alphaproteobacteria bacterium
CATATGCTAAAGATTCAAAATCTGGTGGGTACTTAAGATTTCCAAAATTTGATATACCGTGGGATTTGATTAGGTTTTCAGAAAAGCCGAAAGTTGTTAAAACTAAAGTCAGTAAAAATGCAGAAACTCCTAACTTACGATAGTTCATAAAGAAGCAATTATAGCTCATTTTCTCAAAATCTCCTCTAATTTCAAAGAATGATTCTCGATATAACAAATCTATGCCGAGAACCTAGTTTTCGAAATTAATTTTTGCGTCTTGATACAACTATCTAACAATCCACAGAGCCTATTGCAGACTTTTTGAGATTTCATTTTTTTCTCTTGTATCGCAACTTTTATCAAGTAATTACCATTCACTCTTATGAAATACAAATTCTATTTGGTGTTTTCCTCCAGGTATGCAACCAAATTGGCTCTATCACTTAATTTCCCTAAGCCAGCAAAACTCATAGCCGTTCCAGGAGCATAATCAGATGGCTTAGCGAGAAATTCGTTCAATTCATCCCTTGTCCACGATCCTTCTAGACTTTGCAAACTGCTAGAATATTTAAACCCTGAGACTGATGCAATCTTGCGATCAATAATTTTTGATAAATGTGGTCCGGTTCCGTTTTCACCATCACCTAATTTGTGGCATGCTTTACATTTGGCAAAAACTTTCTTTCCTTTAGAAATATCGGCAACAGCTACTAACTGGACAAAAGGTATTTCCTCATCTGCTTCACTTGGAACCACAACTTCTTCTTCTACCTCCAGCAAATATGCAACTTCATGATCATCATGATGGTGCTCGTGGTATATTTCTTCTGCTACCCACTGAATCAATAAAAATACTAGGAGAGAACCGCAGCCTGCTCCAACAATCTTTGTCCACGCCATAGTATCCATCAATTATATCCTTCTTCATATCAAGTTTACAGATCAATAGGGTTAATGATCTCACAATCCTATTGTACTTTAACTACTTCCCTATATAGTTTTCAAGGTGTAGATGCGCGACAAAAAGAACAATGAGGATTTTTTGTGAAAATTTCGTTTCAAGGTGAATTAGGGTCCTACTCACATCAAGCTTGCTGTGAAGCATTTTCAGATGCTGAGCCTCTTCCGTGCAAAACATTTGAGGCGGCTGTGGAAAGTGTCAAGGAGCTTAAATCAAAATACGCCATAATTCCGGTTGAGAACTCTACCTACGGGCGTATAGCAGACATTTATTATCTGTTACCCGAATCAGGGTTGTTTATAATAAAAGAACATTTTTTGAGGGTGCGTATCAATCTTTTGGCTTTACCAGGTGTTTCAATTGGAGAAGTGAAGTCAGCTATGAGTCATTCCGTGTTGTTGGGGCAGTGTCGTAAATTCTTATCAGAAAACAATATCAGTGGAGTTTCGGCGGTGGATACGGCTGGTTCGGCTAAACTGGTCTCCGAGAACCAAGATCGGACAAAAGCAGCTTTAGCTTCTCCACTAGCTGGAAAAATCTACGGACTAGAAGCTATCGGTAAAGAAGTGGAGGACATGAGCAATAACACCACCCGTTTTTTGGTGATGTCTAATAATAATGAAAAAACCATTTCTGAGGCAAAGCAATATATGACCACTATTATCTTTCAAGTGAGGAATATCCCAGCAGCACTTTATAAGGCAATGGGCGGTTTTGCAACCAATGGAGTCAACATGGTTAAATTAGAGAGCTACATGGTTGCCGGAACGTTTACTTCCACTCAATTCTATGCAGATATCGAGGGGCACCCGGATGAAAAATCTGTCAAAATGGCTTTGGATGAACTCAGATATTTTACGAGTATGGTTAAAATTATTGGAGTTTATGAGGCGGATAGTTATAGGAATGAAACCAGTAGAAATTAAATTAAACCTTTAGCCCAGGATTCTAGTAGGCTCCTGGCAATAGTTCCTGGTCGAGCAACCTGCATGTGTTCGCAATTACCTATTAACAAATTCTTCAAGTCTGTTTTTGTTACCCACACTGCATTTTCTAACTCGTTATGATCAATTGTTAAAACTTTCTGATTTGTTTGAGCCCTTAAGCCGATCATTAGGGATGAAGGGAAAGGCCATGGCTGATTTGTTATATATTGAATATTAGAGATTCTAAGGCCAACTTCCTCTTGAACCTCCCGTTTGGCTGCCATTTCAATTGTTTCACCAGGTTCAACAAATCCTGCCAGGCAGGAAAATAAATTTTCAGGAAATTGGTGTGATCGGCCTAGTAGCGTTTTACTTCCATTAACAATTATCATAATCACCACGGGATCAATTCTAGGAAAGAAGCTCTTACAGCAATTTTCACAGCGCTTTTCCCAACCCCAATTAATTGAATTCAGCGTTTCTCCGCACTTACCACAGTATTTATTGTTCAGACCCCATTCTAGTAAAGATCGACCAGTGCCAGCTAGTGCAGAATCATCTTCTTCAATAGTCATAAAATTGGTTCTGAGATTTCCGAAACGATTTTTAACCATCAAGGGGTCTTTCTCTATTTTTTTTTTAAAATATTCTAATGAGTCTTGGTGCCTGTTGTCTCCTTCCTTATTGAATAAGTTGTGTGCATAGACTGATTTCCCTTTGTAAAGGCCCAAAAACACTGATAAGTTCACATTCCTTAAAAGCCAGTGATTATGGGATAAGTAGGCAAGTTTACTCTTACTATCATCACAGCCTAAAAGGGGTGCCCCATTAGAAAACACAATGTTAAGACTATCTTCATTTCCCAAAAAACCATGCGCCTCACTTTTTAAGCGCAAATCTGCTCTGCGATTCAGTATTTCATTGCTAAATATTAGGTTGGGAAGTTTCTTCATACTTTAGTTTACAGTCACATGTTTAATTATATTTAATATCCAAAGGCTTGTAAAATTCTCAAGAAAAAACTACTAGTTACAGGGAGAGATTGGTTTGGACGAGCTACTCGCCAATCCGGTCAGGTCTGAAAGGAAGCAGCCGTAACGAGATCAGCTTGGGTCATATCCAGTCTCTCACTAGAGTTTTATCTCATGAGCCTGGTTTATCAATAAACTATATTAGGATACTTAGGTAGATTAGTAAAATGATGAGTTACACTGTCTTAGCCAGAAAATATAGACCACAAAAATTGTCTGATTTGGTTGGTCAAGAAACATTAGTTAAGGTCTTAGGAAATTCTTTTAAACTTAATCGGATTGCACATGCTTTTATCCTGACTGGTTCTAGAGGAGTAGGCAAGACATCGACGGCTAGGATAATTGCTAAGGGTTTAAATTGTGAAAACCCTGCAAAAAAAGATTCCCCCACGATTGATCCGTGCGGTAAGTGTAGTTCGTGCGTATCTATAACGCAAAGCCGACATATTGATGTTATAGAAATGGATGCGGCTAGTCGGACTGGGGTTTCCGACGTCAGGGAAATCATAGAAAATATAGACTATAAAACTGTGTCTGCACGTTTTAAAGTGTATATTGTTGATGAAGTTCACATGCTGTCCAATTCAGCGTTCAATGCTCTTTTAAAAACATTAGAAGAGCCTCCCAAACACGTGAAGTTTATTTTTGCAACAACTGAAATAACAAAAATACCAACAACTGTAATTTCCAGGTGTCAGAGATTCGATTTAACAAGAATAGAAGCATCAAAAATCAGTGCTCACTTAGTGGATATCTGTAACAAAGAGAAAATCGACTACACATCTCATGGTTTATCATTAATTTCGAATGTAGCTGATGGATCCTTAAGAGATGCTTTATCCATATTAGATCAGGCGATAGTGCATGGTGAGGGTGCAATAAAACTCGAAAGTATTGCGAGTATGCTTGGGATCGCAAATCAAGACCGCTCAATAAAGTTATTTGGTTACATTATAGATCAAAAACAGGACCAGGTTTTAGAAGAATTAGAAAATCAATATAAAAGTGGGGTTGATCCTGTTTCGATTCTAAATGGGTTGATGGAAACAATTTCAAAAATCATGATTATGAAGATTAAAAAAGAAAATTTCTGTGATCAAAGCATGTCAGAGGAGTGGGTCAAGTCTTTAAGAAAGATCGCTAATGGAGTTTCTGTGGATGTTTTGTCACGGTGTTGGCAAATTGTACTCAAGAACCATGGAGAGTTAAAGTACGCCCCAGATATGTATGGCGCATTACAAATGGGAATACTTAGATTAAGTTTTTTCTCTGGATTACCAGGCCTCACTGATTTACTAAAAAAAATTTCAGAGTCTAAAGAAAAATTCTCAGAGTATGGTGAAAAATCTGCAAAATTTCCAGAAGTCATGAAAGAAAGTTATGAAGTGGAGTTCTCAAACAATAAGGAGGCTTTGAATCCCAAAGAAGCGTCGGTGGTCAAGGGCGAACTATCTGGTGAAGTTGATGAAAATAATCAATTGAGTGAAGAAAAAAAAAAAGTAGAGGTTGATAATTTTGAGGATCTATTAGATTTGATTAAAAAGGAGAAAAATTTAGCACTACTGGTTGAAATAGAGAATTATTTCAAATTGATTTCATTTAAGAAAGGTGAAATAAAGTTTGACCTCACACCAGGTGCTAGCCCCTCTTTAGTAACTCATATTTCAAAGGTTCTATCTAGAACTAGTTCGTTCCAGTGGAAATTCATTCGTGAAAAGGACGATTCTTGTATTACAATAGCTTCTCAGAGAGAAGAGACAAAGGTTTTGCAACGTAAAAAGGTGGAAGATAATCCATTAGTTAAGGAAATAGAAAGAATATTTCCTGGAGCAAGAATTGGAAAGTCGACTTTTCATTAGATCATTGCTAAAGTCATTGCTAGTGACGATATTACTTGTAAAAGATTTTTTCAACGGTGAGGTTAGATATGCTTAAAGGATTAGGTCAGTTAGGTGACATGGCGAAGTTAATGCGCCAAGCCCAAGATATGCAAACAAAGATGGCAGATGTACAAAAGCAATTAGAAAATCTCGAAGTTGTTGGAGAAGCAGGAGGGGGACTAGTCAGGGCAATTGTGAATGCTAAAGGAACACTAAATGGTTTAACAATTGATGAAACTTTATTTAAACCTTCTGAAAAAGAGGTTGTGGAAGATTTGATCGTAGCAGCCATTAGAGATGCTCAAGAAAAATCTGGTGATAAAGCAAAGGAAGAAATGGCTAAAGTTACAGCCGGGTTAAATCTACCAGAAGGCTTTAAACTACCTTTTTAGTCAATCTTACTGTGATAGTTTTATGAAATTTCAAAAATTTGGTGGTGACAAAGAAGTAGAGGCGCTTATTTCGATTATGGCAAAGTTGCCTGGCTTAGGTCCCAGGTCTGCTCGGCGGGCTGTAATCAAGATGATTGAGAAAAGAAAGATCATATTAGAACCACTAGCCACGATAATAGGATCTGTTTCAGAAAAGATATCAGAGTGTGTGCAGTGTGGAAATTTTTCGACTGAAAAATTGTGTGGCATCTGTTCGGATGACCAGAGATCAAGTCACATAATCTGCATTGTACAGGACGTTTCTGATTTGTGGGCAATGGAACGTTCGAACGTCTTTAGTGGTACTTATCATGTTCTAGGGAATTATTCTTCTACTTATGCTGGGATAAACCCCGAGGAGCTGAAAGTTGAGAAAATAAGAAATCGGGTTGAAAGAGAAAAAATTCAAGAGATAATTTTAGCCCTCGATGCAACTATTAATGGTCAAACAACAGCGCATTACATTATTGAAAAACTTCGAGATACTGGAGTTGTTTTTTCTTCCTTAGCACATGGGGTTCCAGTTGGTGGAGAGTTGGATTATCTGGATGACGGAACGATTCGCGCAGCCTTTACCGCCCGAAAAAATGTTTGAATTTATTCAATTTAGATAGTTTTTCTTTTGATAATAAATGTGCTCCTCGTGAGAAATAAGTGAAATTACTATTAAATTTGCTGGAAAATAAAGATTTTGTTTGTTTTTCATCATTTTTGTTTGCCTGGATAAAAAAAAAATGCCATAAGCAAAGCCTTGTCAAAAAAAAAGGAGTTTGCGATGTTTGCCAATATTGACGCTACTGTTAATAAGAATGATCAAGGTGGTCGTGCTCAAAGACTTTTTGCAGCGGTAGTATTGGCGGCTTTGGATGATGCCATAGCCGATGATAAGAAGTATGGTAATGGTTCAGAGCAAATTGCTCGATGGGCAAGATCGCGTGACGGAAGGGAAGTTTTAATGTGCGCTGGAATAGATCCGAATGAACGTTGCGTTAATGGTATGATTGAGTTTGTTAAAAAGGGCGTTAGGACTTCTGTGGCTTTGTCACGCGAAGAGAGTGAAAGGCAGGCCGAGGCTGCCTAAGATCCGATCAAGACTGGTTTAATCATCCATTTTGAAGACTTTTTCATCTCTTAGTTATTGACTTAGAATAATATCGCAAGGGGAGCTGGACGAGATGAGTGGTATCAACAATAGTCTTAAAAGGAATGAAGCAAACTATGTGCCGTTGAATCCAGTTGCTTTCTTGAAAAAAGCTTCAGCGAGATTTCCAAACAAAACATCTATCATTTATGAAAAGAAAGCCTTTAATTGGTCAGAGACCTATATCAGGTGTAAGTGTTTAGCTTCCGCTTTGCTGAAAAGTGGGTTGCATCCAGGTGACACGGTAGGCTTTCTGGCTATGAATACCCCAGAACTTTATGAAGCTCATTTTGGAGTACCAATGGCAGGCCTGATTCTGAATGCTATGAACTATCGATTAGATGCTAAAACCCTGTCATATATTCTAGATCATTCGGAGACAAAACTACTTGTAACAGATATGGAATTTCTTCCTATTGCAGAAAAGGCTGTAGGCATGATTAACAGTCAACTGGATATTTTTGTTATAGAGGATGTAGAAGCAGGATTTAAAAATACTTCCAAATATCAAGATTATGAGACGTTGCTTTCAAATGGTGATCCTAACTACCGTGAGTCAGTTTTGGAAAATGAGTGGGAGACTATTTCTATTAATTACACGTCCGGAACGACGGGGAACCCCAAAGGGGTAGCATATCATTATCGTGGTGCATATCTTAACTCCTTAGGTAACATTTTGGAATGGAATATGGACTTTCATCCAGTCTATTTGTGGACCCTACCTATGTTTCACTGTAACGGATGGTGTTTTCCTTGGACTATAGCAGCCAAAGCTGGAACAAATATTTGCCTTCGCAAAGTTTCAGCTAAGACGATATACTCATTGATAGCTAAGCATTCTGTTGACCACCTTTGCGGAGCACCAGTTGTTTTGAGTATTTTGTCAGATGCTACTATGGAAGAGAAAGCATCATTAGATCATTCTTGCAAAGTGATGACCGCAGCAGCTCCACCACCTGCTGCGATTTTGGAGTCCATGCAGGAACTTGGATTTCAAGTTACGCATGTTTATGGTTTGACTGAGGTCTATGGCCCATGTGTTGCGTGTGCTTGGGATCCCGAATGGGATAATTTGCCTATAAGAGAACAAGCAATCATGAAATCGAGACAAGGGGTAGCCTATGTTGTTCAGGAAGACATTAGAGTAGTAAATAAGGAGAGTGGTTTGGATGTACCTAAGGACGGTAAAGCAATAGGAGAAGTTTTACTGCGTGGTAACATAACAATGAAAGGATATTTGAAAAATTCCAAAGCTACAGAAGAAGCTTTCTCAGGAGGCTGGTTTCACACTGGGGATTTAGGGGTCATGTTTGAGAATGGTTACGTGCAACTTAAGGATAGGGCCAAGGACATAATTATATCTGGTGGGGAGAATATTTCTTCAATAGAGATCGAGAATTGTATTTATCACTTGGAACAAGTAGCAGCTTGCGGCGTAGTGGCAATGGCCGATAAGAAATGGGGAGAGGTTCCTTGTGTATTTATTGAGCTAAAGCCTGATTCAAATCTTACCAAAGATCAGATTATCGACCATTGTAGATCCAACTTGGCTAGTTTCAAGGTGCCCAAAGAGGTAATATTTCAAGAAATACCAAAAACATCCACGGGCAAAATTCAGAAAGTTGAATTAAGAAAGCTAGTAACTTAATGCTTTGAATGTGGGTGTGTTCAGAATGGAATTCTGGGTGGTTTTTTCTATCTTAGCAGCTTTCATGCAAAATATTAGGGCTATGACCCAAAGGCATTTGACCGAGAGTTTAGATAGTTTGTCTGCAACATACGCTAGGTTCTTATTTGCCCCACCCATAGCTGCTGTATTTTTGTTTTTCCTATTAGAAAAAACTGACATTTATTTGCCAGAACTGAATTTGACCTTTGTAACATACTGTTTTCTAGGTGGTCTTGCTCAAATACTTGCCACTTCACTTTTAGTTTACCTTTACAACCTTCGTAATTTTGCTGTTGGATCTGCATTTAAAAAAACCGAAGCTCTGCAAGCAGCTCTCATCGGATTTATCATAATTGGGGACGTAATTTCCATGATTGGCTTTGTTGCTCTTGGATTAGGGCTGATGGGAATATTATTGTTAGCTAAATCACCTATCCACAAAAATTTTGTCAATATTTCATCACTCGGGGGATTTTTTTGCGGAACATTATTTGCTGGATCCGCAGTTTTTTACAGAGGTGCAATTTTATCCCTTGAAAGCGGAGACTACCTGCTCAAGGCAACAATGACCCTTACATTTGTATTGCTCTTCCAGGCGCTTAGCATGGGCATTTTTTTAGAAATAAGAAAACCAGGTACATTAATTCAAATGCTTAAATTTTGGCCTTTTGTATTTGTGGCTAGTTTTTCAGGAGCTTTGGCCTCTTTATTTTGGTTCTCCGCATTTGCTCTGCAGAATGCTGCTTACGTTAAAGCCGTTGGCCAGATAGAGTTATTGTTTTCATTATTGGCTTCAGTATTATTATTTAAAGAACGAGTGAGAGTTCAAGAAATTTTTGGAATGACATTTGTTGCATTGAGTATTCTAATACTGGCAATTTAGTAATCTTATGATAGATCCTAATAAATTTGATTTTTTATTTTGAAGGTATCCAAAATGTCAAAGAAAGCAATTGAATGGGCTAAAGATGCTGGTAGCAATCCTCTGATATTAGTAGCAACATGCGATCTTAATGGAATATGGCGGGGTAAAAGAATTCCAGTAACTCAAGTTGAAAAAGTCTTGCGGGAAGGTGTTCGGATTCCAATGTCTGCATCTTGCGTGGATGTTTGGGGAACAGACTTGAAGGATAGTCCTTTTCTCTTCAAAACGGGTGATTCTGACGGTAATGGCTTGTCGACGGAAGTTGGCCTTTTACCGGATTACTCAAAGGAAAAAAACTCTTCTTTAATTCCAATTTGGTTATTTGATAATCAGGGATTACCATCTCCAATCGATCCAAGGCATGTCCTTAATCGGGTATGTCAAAGTTTTACTAGTTTAAATCTTAAGCCCGTAGTGGCTTTTGAGATGGAGTTTTATCTATTAGGTGTTCAGGAAGATGGACGACCCAATGACTTTCTGGCATATTCAGATAAATCATTAGAACCTACTAATGTACTTTCAATAACCGATCTGGATTCCAACAAAGAATTTTTTGATGATCTTTATAGGTTATGTGCAGATTTTGATATTCCAATGGAAGCCGTTTCTTCCGAAAATGCACCAGGGCAGTTTGAGGTAAATTTGAGGCATGTAGATAATCCCTTGAAGGCCGCTGATCACGCAGTAATTTTTAAGAGGTTTATAAAACTAATAGCTAAACGGCACGATAAGAAGGTCACCTTCATGGCAAAACCTTTTCCGAAAATTTCTGGAAGTGGGATGCATGTTCACTTGAGTTTATTAGATGAAAAAGGAAACAATGTTTTTAACAATAATACTGATTTTGGATCGGAGATCCTGAAAAACGCTGTTGCGGGCATTCTTGAACATATGATTGGGTCTACTCTGATTTTTGCACCCAATTTTAACTCCTACAAACGTCTCATGCCTGGCACACATGCACCGATAAATATATGCTGGGGTTATGAAAATAGAACCGCAGCCGTGCGAATACCTGGTGGGCATAATTCAGCCAAAAGAATTGAGCATAGAGTCGCAGGAGCTGATGCCAACCCTTATCTAGTTTTATCCTCGATCCTTGCTTCAGTACTTGATGGCATTAAGCACAAAAAAAGGCCCTTTGATCCAGTATATGGAGACACTTATATTGGGAAGTTAAAACAAATTCCTCAGAGTTGGGATCAGGCCATTCAAAGTTTTGGAGACTCAAAGATGAACAGGAATTTTTACCCAGAAGTATTTTGTGAAGTGTTCCAAAATTGCAAGCGACAAGAACTTGAGACCTTTAATTCGAGAGTTGAAGAGTATGAACTAGCTACATATTTCAATAGTATTTAAGAATTCAGCTGGGAAATAATTTCTTTGGCAGCTCTTACTCCCGAAAGGTAAGCGCCATGGCATGTCCCATAATGTTCCTTACTGGTGGCTTCTCCAGCAAAAAATAATTTGTTATCTAAAGGTTTACGTAACAAATCCCTTTTTTTATCGTAACCAGGCAATGCAAAGGAGTAAGATCCCATCGAGTATCTATCCGAAGCCCAGGATGAGTGTATAAAACTTGTGGTGCGTTCTTCTAAAGCAGGCCCAAAAGTTTGGGATAACATTTTTCTAATTTTAGAGAAGGTTTTCTCAGGAGATAGCTCTAACTCCTTACTTTCTTGTCCTCCAAAAAAGATTATCATGTGATTTTTTGGTTTTTGCCTGATTTCAAAACTCATGACCGAAGAAATTTCTTTCTCAGAAGGTCCACTACATGCTACATACCAACCTTCATCTATTCCTCGAAAGGTATTATCTTTGAAAAGAATACCCACTTTATTAAGGTTTCCCATAGGTAGTTTGCGTATTGCAGCAATTTTGTAGTTGGGTAGCTTAGGAGAAAATTTGATCTTGTTTGCTCCTAAAATGCCATTAGAAACTGTGATTAACAGTTTTTTTGTCCTAAATACGGTGTCTTTTGTTTGGATAAAAACTTGCTTTCCAAGCCAGAATACTTCGTTGATGGGGCTATTGAATTTTATGTTCAGATCTGAGGCCCACTTTTCTATAAGGTTGGTCATTCCTGTTTCAATAACATAGTCTTGTCCTTCCTTGACCGAAGCAAAATCTTTAGCCGACACTTGGTTTGCTTCTGTGCCATTTAATCCCATCAAAAGATTTTCGAAAATGGGGTAATGGGGGCTGTCCATATGAAAATAAGAAGATAATACCCTGTCTTTGGGTAAGAACTGGGCTTGAGAAATCTTTTTCTTATGCAAATAATCAGCCTCTATAATTGATTCTCTTGTCTTCTCTGAAAAAGGGAAACCATTGAATAGGAATTTAGTTTTCTCTAGGGAAAACATATCACCCAAATTTTTTTTGACAGGGATATTTAAACTTTCTGAAATTTTTACAAAGGGATTAATTTCGCCCTCATGCAAATAGGAACAGCCAAGATCAAACCAGCTACCAAAATTATTTGGTGCTCTTCTTGCTCTTCCGCCCAACTGATCGCTAGCTTCGAGTATCATATGTGGGATAGCTTTTTCTGTTAGCATCTTTGATGCAGCTATTCCTGCTATGCCAGCGCCGGCTATTATTATTTCATGATATAGATTATTATGGATTAGCAAAAAAAATCACTTTCATTTAAAACTCACAAAAATTATCATATGTTTTATAGATTATTTGATTTTGACCGAGCATATATATTGGATAGATTTTGGTCAATTTTGAAATTATGAGAAAAGACTCTTACTAGCTAAGACAACCTTTGAAGGAAAATATAAATGAGTGGAAACGAAAATTGTAACGAGAGTGATAGGGACCGAAGTGGATTACCCGGTTGGACCTATTGTTCTGATGCACTTTTTGATTTAGAAGCAGAGGAACTCTTTAGGAGACGCTGGCAATTTGTATGTCATGCGAATGAATTAAGAGAAATCGGATCTTTTAAAACAATTGACAGAGTGAATGAGAGAGGGTTTGTTATAAGAGATCAGGATGACAAAATTAGAGCTTTCCATAATCTTTGTATGCATCGAGGTTCAAGAGTTTTAGGTGATTCTGAGGGTATTTGCAAACGAGCTATTTTTTGCCCATATCACGGTTGGTCATACAATTTTGACGGAACTGTGAGAGGAATTCCAAATAAGGATAGCTTTGGTGACGTGAACTTCTCCAAAATGGGCCTAAAGCCTTTGGAAATGGAAATATGGCATGGACTAATTTTTGTTAGATTCAAAAGGAGTAATCAAAAAGCAGTTTCAGAAATATTAGCAAGATTTGATGATGAAACGGGTCTTTATAAGATAAAAAATATGGTTCCGGTCAAAGGTAGCGGGTGGTTGGAAGTATTGGATGCCAATTGGAAATCTGTAAGGGATGTCGATAACGAGGGATATCATGTCCCACAGGCCCACCCGGCTTTATTTGATTTGTATGGTCAAAATTATGAGGACGAACCTTTTGTTAAAGGGACCTCGAGATCTATAGGTACTTTCAATGGTAGACCTTCTAAGAAATGGAGTGTGAAAAGTTATAGAAAAATTCTGGACAATAATAATTGGTTAAATCTCCCGAAACTTCAAAGTTGTTCGTGGGTATATATGGGTATGTTTCCTAATTTTGTATTAGGCCTGTATCCAGACTGTGTGATTTATTATTATGAATATCCTTTGTCGGCCAATAAGACAATACAACAAGGCGGTGTGCTTAAACACAGAGAAGAAACAAGGGAGAATAGACTTGCAAGGTATTTAAGTGGCCGCATCGATAGAGATACCGCTAGGGAAGATCAGATGCTGGTTGTTTGGTCGTCAGAGGCAGTAAAATCTTCCGCCTTTTCAGGAATCTGCTTATCTGATCTTGAATCAGGCGTTAAAACATACCACGATCATCTTAGGGAAATATTGCCAGTGGTTAGGATGAAAGATGAGCCTACAGGAAAGCCGCTTTCACAGATTAATAGCAGTCTCTTGAGGAAGGAACTTACATCAGTTTAAGTTTGTTGATCAGTAAATGAAAAAAGTACGGTTTTAGCATGAATTTTTCAGTGGAAGACAGGAAAGGTTGGCGCCTTGTTGGTTTGCCATTCATGTTTTCATTACTACTTCTTGCTGTTCCTCTTGCAACAATGCTTGCATTAAGTTTCTGGACACAAGATTATTTAATCTTGAAAAAGACTTTTACTTTGGAAAACTATAGACAAGCTTGGTTTGAACCCGTTTTCCAGACTTTGTTTACACGCTCACTAGTTATTTCATTTACTGTGACAGTATTTACCGTAATATTCGCATTCCCCGTAGCATATTTCATCTCTTTTCATGGGGGAAAGCGCAAAGCCCTTTGGTTGTTCTTAATAACTATTCCTTTCTGGACTAGTTATTTATTGAGAATGTTCTTGTGGAAGGTCATTTTGGGTTACAATGGTGTCTTAAACTCATTTTTAGAATGGGTTGGGGCAATAACTGAACCACTGACATTTCTTTTATATAATTCGAATGCTGTCGTTCTTGCATTGGTTCATGGTTGGGCCCCTTTTGCTATACTTCCAATTTTTGTTTCTTTGGAAAAAATAGATCGCTCACTATTGGAAGCTTCAAATGATCTGGGTGACACAGCATTCAAACAGTTTTTCAGGATAATTCTGCCACTCTCCATGCCTGGCGTTGTTGGCGCAGTCCTCATAATATTTATACCATGCATCGGAGATTATATAACACCAAAATTAGTAGGGGGACCTGAAGGTCTAATGATTGCTAACATGATACAAGTACAGTTTTCAAAGGCAAACAATGCTCCCTTGGCAGCTGCCTTGTCGGTGACCTCCCTACTTATAGTGGGTTTGATATCAATCCTATTCGTTCTATTAAATAGAAAACATTTGAGAAATTACTAAGATGAAGAAATCTAGCAAATACTTTAAAGTATGTATCGTGATTTTTTTGATATTTCTATATGCGCCTGCTCTCCTCTTACCTATTTTTTCCTTTAACTCGAGCAAAGTTATTGCATTTCCACTTTCAGGCTTTTCAACGGTTTGGTTTGAACAGTTGCTTTATGAAGATACCTTGCACGATGCCCTGAGAAATTCTCTAGTTATTGCGCTTTTATCTACTATATTAGCCACGTCACTAGGTACCCTTGTTGCGAGAGCCACATCTAGATACAAATTTTTTGGACAAAGAGCCACGGTTACTTTTATC
>CACIIZ010000046.1 GCA_902586855.1 uncultured Alphaproteobacteria bacterium
ATAAAGCTCCAAGAAAGCACGCATAAAAATGCACAAATGTAACCCATATTTATTCTTTGTGGCCGCATTGGTGTCCTATTCAACTTTTCATTGACAAGTGAAGGCCTGCATACTTAGCCTTTCATAGCATCCTCAAAAAGATCTTTCATATTGTTTTGATTTAACGGCACTGGATTGCCTTCACATGACGGATCATTCAGAGCCTTTAGAGCCAAATCTTCAATTTGATCACTTGTCACACCTAAATCTGATAAGCTACCCGGAATTCCTAGACTAATATTAAATTCCTTGACAAAACTACAAAAACCCTCGAACCCACCGCCTATTCCAAGATATTTGGTAGCTTGATCAAATCGAGCCTCAATAGCTACCCTGTTAAGCCTTAAAACGGAAGGCATACATATGGCATTAGTTGTTCCGTGATGGGAATCGACCAGCGCTCCAATAGGGTGACTCATGGCGTGAATTGCACCTAAACCTTTTTGAAAAGCAGTGGCCCCCATCATGGCAGCGCACATCATGTGCCCTCTAGCCTCAACATTAGATCCTGAATTATATGCCAGAGGTAAATTTTCAATCACCAAACGCATACCTTCAAGGGCAATGCCATGAGACATAGGATGAAAATGAGGACTAGAAAACGCCTCAACACAGTGAGCAAAAGCATCAAGACCCGTACCAGCTGTAATTTTCTTGGGCATACCTATCGTTAACTCTGGATCACAAATAACAATTGACGGCAACAATTTTGGGTGAAAAATAATTTTCTTTTCAAAAGTCTGAGAATTCTTAATCACGCCTGCTCTACCGACCTCAGATCCTGTTCCTGCAGTCGTAGGAATAGCTATGATAGGGCAAATAGAGTGAGTTTCAGCTCTTTTCCAATAATCCCCTATGTCCTCAAAATCCCATAAGGGTCTACTTTGTTCAGCCATAAATGCAACCAGCTTCCCCACATCCAATCCAGAACCACCTCCTAGTGCAATAACCCCATCGTGGTTGCCAGCCTTGAACGACTTCACTGCAGAGGAAAGATTATTCTCATTAGGATTAGGATCCACCTCAGAAAACCCCCTCCAGCTCATTCCAGAGTTATTCAACAAACTAAACACTTTCTTTGCTGTTTCGAGCTTTGCTAAACCTCGATCAGTAACTAAAAGTGGATTACAAACATTTAAATTCCTGCAAGCATCTACCAACTCAGTTATTCTGCCACAACCAAACCTTATGTTTGTCGGGTAAGACCAGTCACCTGTAATACCTTCAAAAAATCTCATCTATAATTTCTCTCAATCATCAATCTTCCTAAACCCATTATAAGAATTGGATTCAGTTCCTCTAAAACACAAATGCTATAATGTCATATTCATTTAGGTTTCTAGATAGGAGTTTAATTGATTCAAGAAAAGAGTCAAAATTAGGGACTTTAGCTTATTGCTGGATCAACTACTGATTACATTTAAAAGTTTTTTCCCATCAAAAAATCTCAATTAGGGATAAGAAAGAAGCCTTTACGAAGGTTCGTAAAGGCTTCTAAGGCAAGTTGGAGGAAAGCAGACATACCTTTTTACACACAGGGCTGAGCTTTCAACCGACTTAACCAATGCAATTTTGGTACCAAATCAAAGAAAAATAAAAATAAAAACGGGAGAGAAATGGTTCTATTTAGAGTAAAAGTCAAAATAAAGGTTGGAAAAAAACAAGATACCTAAAAATAATCCAATAGATTTTATCCAATAACCTGATGCACCTCAATTACGTTACCCTCTGGATCGTAGAAAAACACCTGATGCCAATTCTTAGAAAAGGTCGTTCCATAATCAGCGTATGGAATTCCCTTTCTATCTAGAGTTTCTTTAAATCGATTTATATCGTCTGTTCGAAATGCTATATGCCCTTTTTCTATTGGGTTGATGTGACGCTTATTCTTCGCAGCAATAGTAAAGTCTTTTTCAGCAAGATGCATCTGTATTCTGCCGTCTGTTACGAATACAATCCTGCCATCATAACCAGAGTCTTTAGTTGATTCTGTTCTGGCAAATTGCTGAATAGGCAAATTATTCAACCCCATTACCTGCGTATAGAATTCATTTAACTCTTCAGGATTTTTTGAAACAAAATTTATGTGGTGAAATTCTATTTTCATTTTGTATACCTAGGTCATTATTTTTTAAAATTTTCTTGTTTATATACATATCACTCATTAGTATTACATTAAGATCAATACCCATTACATCAAATTTTAACAGAGATACGAAATAACCAATAAGAGATACAAAAAGATCTCTTCCCCATACTGCCTGAATTGCTTTCAAATCAATAGTACTTGATTTGAATGAGGATTATGTAGTATCGATCACAATGTTTGTAATCAAGTAATGACAAGTGCTCTTCCCTAGAGCGGGTATAGTACAAAATTTTATAGAATTGAATTGGAAATGGATTAAATATGAAAAAAGTTATTGTATTACCAATATTATTGTTTTTTTTAGCGTCATGCCAAGCAAAATACCTAACCCCAGAAGGAGAACGTCTCGTTAAGAACGTAGCAACTGGATGCGTTTTAGGTGAAATTTTCTTCGAAGATTGCAAAGCTGGGGCGGCTGTCACAGGAGCCGCAACCGTTATTGATGGCCAAAATTGAACGAACTAGAGTTTATTTTTTTAGTTAAATAGTCAGGAAAAGAGAGTAGGAATTCGAATATTGCGCTAGTTAAATGATGGTATTAACCAACCAAAAATAAGTGATACGACCAGAAAATTTCAATACATAGACCTAAATCTCCTAGAAATGAGTGAAGCTAGGAATAAATGCTCCTTTATTGGAGAAAGATCGCCTGAGCACTAAGGTATGAGCTCGACCAAATAATGTATAACGTTTTATAAACAATCGTCAAAAAACCGTTGAAATACTAAGAAAGACAGATTTACTATTGTAATAGTACTGATCAAATTGGCTTCGTAAAATTACAAATCATGGCAAAAATTAAGATTCCTACTACTACAATAGGCTCCTTCCCAAAACCCGATTATCTACCGATACGAGATTGGTTTGATTCCGCAAGAGGTGAAGATGGGATGAATACTGAAAAGATCACCTTAGAATTTACTAATTACAAGCAAAATAGAGCAGAGAACCATGAAGAACTGTTCTTAAAGGCGGCAAAGGAGATTTTAACTATCCAAGATAATATTGGAATCGATATTCTCACAGATGGGGAAGTAAGACGAGAAAACTATGTGCATTACCATTGCAGGCACTTGGAGGGCTTTGATTTTGAAAACCTAGAGCAGAAAGTGCTACGTGGTGGAGCATATCAAAGCAAACTACCTTCTATTAGAGATAGGATAAGACACGTAGGAGATTGCTATGCTTCGCACGATTTTTTATCAAGTCAATCAATGACTAAAAAGGCAGTAAAGTTTACGCTACCTGGCCCTCTTACCATCATGGATACCAGTGCTGATTGTTTTTATGATGATAGGAACAAACTTAATATTGATCTGGCACAAACTTTAAATAGAGAAATCCTGGAACTTGTCCAATCTGGTTGCAAATATATTCAAATTGATGAACCTCTGTTTGCCCGCCAGGTTGATGATGCTCTTTCATTTGGGATCGAAGGAATAGAGCGATGCTTTCACAATGTACCAAATGATATCACCAAAATCATCCACATATGTTGCGGTTATACAGATCGCTTAGATGATGAAGAGTATATAAAGGCTGATCCGCAGAGTTATTTTGCGTTGGCAGGCGATCTAAACTTAATGAAAATAGATCAGATTTCAATTGAAGATTGTCACTTTAAGAATGACTTATCCTTGCTCCAAAAATTAGATAATAAAACAGTAATATTTGGAGTGCTCAATGTCACCAAAAGCCGGATTGAGAGTACTGAAGAAATTCAGCTCAGACTTTCCGAAGTATTGAAATATATTGATCGAGAACGACTGGTTGTTTCACCTGATTGTGGCCTGGGCCTACTGGATATCAGTCAAGCAAAAAAAAAGTTGCATGCAATGTGCAGCGCAGTGAAAAATTTATAATAAATTTTTTCTAAATACAGTTACAATGACTTTATCATTAGCGTGCTTTTTATCTATATTATTACCGTACGCATTTACTTCGTGAAAAATAGGTGTTGTTATAAATTTCTGGAGATCAAACAACTTTTTTTCAAATCCTTGGGCCTGAAAAACCCCCGTGTGAATAGTTACTATAAACAAACCACCAGGTTTGAGTATCCTCAATAATTCATCAAACACAGCTGGCCCTATATGTCCATGCGTGAAGGTTCCAGCACTAACTACAGCACCATAATAACTTTTGGAAATTTGTAATTTTTTTTTCAAATTTGCTTGAATTAACTTGGAGTATACATTCTTTGATCTGGCTAAATCTAACATTTCAGAAGAAATATCTATGGCATCTATTTCTCTCGGACATTTCTTCTTTAAGCATTCACCAACCAGGCCAGTCCCAGCTCCGACATCTAGAATTGGAACATCAGAAATATTAGAATATTTACAATAATAATTAGTTACTTCTGATGGAGACCTGTAGCTATTTTTTAATGCAAAATCAGTATCATACGTAGTTGCCCAAACTTTATATAAATCGATAGAATCTTTAGTCGACTTCAGCGCATAAGCATCCTTTAAACCCTTTTTTTCAACCATCTATCCCTCCCTTCAGAATTCGCTTAGTTACGAACCAAGCAAAACCTTATGAATTATAATCAATGCCAGATTAAGAAAACAGAATCAGTATAGCAGGTTGCCTAATATTTTCATAATTTAGAAGGCTTTTGATTGCTATTCTCAAATAACGCTTTTAGTTATTATAGTATATTACAAATCAAAATGACATATGATGCAATGATGGACTATATTTCCGAACTTGATTTAGTGCTCCAAAATATTGGGAAAGCACGAGGACTACCGAATGCTAATTACATAACTAATGAAGCATATGAAGAGGAAAAAGAGGCTTTAATATTTAATAAATGGGCGGGCCTTGCAGTAGCTTCCGAAGTCCCAAACCGGGGGGATGTAGTACCTGTTATTTTTTTTGAACTCCCTTTACTTTTAGTTCATGACAAATCAGGGGAAATTAGAGTATTTCTTAACGCTTGCAGGCATCGAGGCATGATACTGATAGATCAACCTCAAAATATCAAAGGTGCAATAAGATGCCCGTATCACAGCTGGTGTTATTCGACGGAAGGAAAACTCATTAACACACCCCATGTTGGTGGCCCTGGTCACAACACCCATGAGGATATGAGAAAGGACAAACTAGGATTAAGAGAAATCACAAGCCATGTATGGCGTGATGTCGTTTGGATAAATGTAAATGGTAATCAAAAAAACTTTAGATCAACAATTGCTAGCGTGGTTGAGCGCTGGGCAGATTTTGAGAAACCCCTTTATCACGGGGGGAAAGATAGCCGTTTTGACCTACTGGTGAATTGCAACTGGAAACTGGCAGTAGAAAACTACTGCGAAAGCTATCATCTTCCGTGGGTACATCCTGGCCTTAATACATACTCTCGCTTACAAGACCATTACAATATTGAAAAATCAGAACTATTTTCTGGTCAAGGAACCTCCTTATATAAACAAATCCGAGGAAAAAATGATGAGAAATTTCCAGATTTTAGGGGCATTTCCAAAAAATGGAGAGACTGTGCGGAGTATTTAGCCATATATCCCAACGTTTTGCTCGGGGTGCATAGGGATCACGCCTTCTCCGTAATACTAAATCCTCAGGGACCAGAGAAAACCCTGGAACAGGTAAATCTTTATTATGCACAGAAAAAAACCAATCGGAAACTACGAAAAAAGAATTTAACCCAATGGAAAAAAGTTTTTTCAGAGGACATTTTTGTTGTTGAGGGAATGCAACGTGGTCGTCATACAAGATTCTTTGATGGGGGAAAATTTTCACCAATTATGGATGGCCCAACCCACTGCTTCCATCTATGGGTAGCTTCAAATATTATGGGAAATCGCGAGAGAAAAAATGAGAATTAGAAATTCAAGGATAAACAAGCAAGTCATCAAAGCTCACAAAAAAAAGAATGTCTCACTATTGGTAGAACTTTATGCAAAAGCCTCAAAATCAACTTCAAACAGTGATGCGGCCTGTTTTCTAGCGACACAAGCATATGCCCTAGCATTAGAAGTAAACCATCCATTATCAAAAGAACTTTTTGAGTTTCTATTAGTAAATAATAGAGAAAATAAGTTACTATGAAAAAAGTCTCAGATAAAACAATCAATATTGCGAAAGAGGCCCTAAATATCGAGGCTAAAGCTCTTGTTTCACTGGCAGAAAACCTACCGGAAGATTTTCTGCCACTTGTTCATTCGATAATTAAAAGTACGGGAAGAGTCATAATATCTGGAGTTGGCAAATCTGGCCATATTGGTCGAAAGATATCTGCCACCTTGACGAGCACGGGAACTCCTTCGTATTTTTTACATGCCTCCGAGGCCAGTCATGGTGACATGGGGATGATTGTAGAGGGCGATATCTGTATATTGATATCAAATTCAGGGGAAACCACTGAGTTGAAGGATATATTAAGTCACATAAAACGTTTTTCTATCTCACTGGCAGCTATTTCCTCAGAGCCAAATAGTACTCTTATGAAGGCAGCTAAATTTGCTCTCACCCTACCAAAAGCTCCTGAAGTTTGTTCTATCGGAATGGCCCCAACGACTTCTACGACCATGATGTTAGCGCTCGGGGATGCCCTTGCTGTGAGCTTAATGTATGAACGTAATTTTGATGCAAATCAATTTCAAATTTTTCATCCTGGAGGCAAGTTAGGAGCCCAAATGGTTAAGGTAGAAGATATAATGCACGGAAAGGAGTCCATACCGGAAGTGAGACCCGACATGCCTATGAGAGAGGCATTGATTGAAATGAGTTCTAAAGGATTTGGATATGCAGTCGTGGTTGATAATAACAGTGTAGTGGGAGTCATATCTGATGGAGATTTGCGGAGGCACATGAATGATTTGCTGGGAAAAACAGCTGAAGAAATAGCAACAAAAAATCCGATCACAGTCTTACCAGACACTTTTGCGTCTGAGGCTCTACGCATTATGAATTTTCACCAAATTGGTGTATTGGTTGTAACTAACAGAGAAAATCAACCAAAAGGTATTTTTCATATCCAAGATCTTCTTCGCTCGGGAGTGGTGTAGCATGCCAAGAAAAAAAGAGCCAGCAATACAGCTGTATCACTGGCTCTATTGGGAGAGGAGATGTAAAGGTATGTGAACTTGAAACCCTCATCTTCTTCTCGCGAATATCTGGATGCAAAAAATGGGCCAGAAACGTCTTTAAAAAAGAAGTCATGATATAGTATCTTGGGGAATTGATGTCAGGCGTATAAAACTATTCTAACCCAAGGCCCCTTTTTTAATCCAATATAGGTTCTAAATTTTATGAAAATCTTTTGAACGAATGCAAATGTTTTAATTGATCTGCTTTAGTCCTCTTTTCATAATCAAGTTCTTCTGACTAAATACAATTATAGGTTTTTGATAAACCTAAAGTCAGGAAGAAGACCCATTCTCTGACTTACTCATCCAAATGGTTCTTCCTGCCTGCCTCGTAACTAACAAAGAATTTGACTTTGATGTCAATCCTCCAACTTGCTAAGAGTATAAACGACCAATTTCAAAATGTTTTAGTAAATATTTAAATTTTTTTTATTTTCTATTAATTTGATGAAATTTAGCGGCTTAAAAGATAGTGAAGCCTATAAAAAAGTCAGAAAATTCCAGTATTTGTTGAGATCAATTGGTTCAAGCCCTCTATAAAAAAGCACTAGGCCCACAATTGAACCACTTATTTTGGCTTTACCACCTCAGTTAATGGCAATGATGAAGACAAACAACCATAACCTAAGCCTCTATGTGCTTCAGGGGTTGAGCCAGAAAACCTTGGATCCATCGGTTCTGATTTTGGCTGAAATCGAGTATCACATGATAACCTAATCTTACCATTTCGATTGTTGTTATCAAAAGATCCATGCACGATAAACATCCCAAATATCAGACAATCTCCAGGATTAAAGCTGCTGGTAAGGAAAATAGATTTTTTTCTATTAACCAGTTCAAGGGGTTTTTCTTCAATGTGACCTAGAATGGAGGGGTTCGAATCGATGTCTATGTTTAAGAATTTTTCCCTGATCTCTTTCCACAAATGAGATTTCTCTAATACATAAATAGTTCCATCATTTTCCGCTATCTCACCCAAAGGAGTCCAACATGTAACTAATTTATCTGTCCCCCTATTCATGTAAGGATGGTCAATATGTACTGGACTAGCCTTTCCTTGAATCATAGCGCGTAGCCATGCAAAAGAGAAATGCACCGTTTGCTCACCAAAAATACTATTCATAACCTTGGTGATTTTTTCTCCATTTATAACCCTCCTTAGCTGCTCCATTTCACTTATTTTTTTCCAAAACTCTCCCAATTCTTTTGTACTCGGGTAAAATTTTCTCCTGTTTGAGAAACCGGAAAAAGTACCAGATTCATATGGATCTTTGACCTCACCCACATCGTAGAGGCACTGCAAAACCATATTTCTCGCTTTAATAACATCATCAGGATCATACACCTTCCGTATTAGCAGGTATCCGTCCCTATTTAACTTTGATGGGAGATCTTCTGATAAATTACTCTCATCCATCTTTTTAAGTAAAGTTGGAGGAACCAATTGACCCTGCAAAGTAAAGCTTGATTCAGACTGAAAATACATTTCCGATTCCCTATCATCAATGACTAAAATCATATTATCTGACATTATTCTCTTATTCCAGTTTATCTCACGCTTTCTGGATTCAAAACCTTGAGATGTTCTATTAACAAATATCCTTTTTAAATTTACTGATTGGAATTATGCTTTCATTAAAATCAGGAATTTTTGAGAAAAACCAAAGATATGATTTTAAAGATCGATATATGATAAGAGATGACAGAAATCAATAATACCCAAATTTACTTACTATATCGCGCTATCTGTTTATGCGCCTTGATCTTGCGCTCCATTGGATGCAAAAGTCATAAACCAGTTCGATAGTTGATCTGTAAATACTTTAGGTTACGCCTTCAATTTCACGGGATGCTTGAACAGAAGGTCTGGCCTTCATGCGCTGATAATGCGCCTGAACATTCTTAGGAAGATTCCAACCAGCCACATCGACTGCCCAAAATTCATTGTAATAAAGGGCGGCATCAGCGACGGAAAAATCACCCATCAGGTAATCTTTACCCCTCAACTGAGTGTCAACCAAGTCAAGCGCATCAAGCATTGCAGCCTTACCCCGTGTCTTCAGCACCTCTTGTCCAGCCGGATTGTCTGAATAAACATCAGGACGCCGCCACATTCGCCAAGACAACATGTGAACAGTGCCTACAATGAAATCCAGCACCTCTATTGTACGAACGATCCCCTCTAAATCGGTCGGCATTAGTTTTTTGTCTGGATTTGTCATGGACAACCACATAGCAATTGCCGAAAATTCAGTTAAAACACTGCCATCTTGGCGAACTAATGCTGCCACTTTCCCCTTTGGATTAATAGCTTTATATTCAGGCGTTTTCTGTTCACCTTTAGATAAATCTACTATCCGCAAATCATATGGAGACCCAATTTCTTCCATCAAAACATGAACACCTATTGAACAGGTTTTTTTCGCATAGCAAAGAGTTGTCATAACTGAATTCCTAATTTGTTTCTTGATTCCACAAGTTAATCAAAACTACTCTCTGACGCAACACAGGATCTATCCAATGAACCTTAAAAGCCAATTGTATTTTACAGATAACAGAGCTCTCCTCATAGGAGCTGCTGAGATGCAAAAATGAAACTTGCAGCTTAGTGGCTGAAGTGTGTGTTACAATGAACTAAGATAATTTATTAATCATTCTTTCTTCCCGTTTTGCGTAAAGCAGTATGGGCGCGAATAAAGTAACAACTTGGAATGATTATCCTACCCATTGGCCAGTATGACTTTTTGAATTTGTTTTCATTCATCAAATTGATAGACTGATTTGGCTTTCACAGGCCCAAGTTTACTTGTCGAATTCATGGCAAAGGCAAGGATCAAAAAAGCCTCACAATTAGATCATTTGAGGTATTTAGTACCATTATTTAGTTAATGGATGATGAACATTATAATGAAGTTTTTTCATAAAATGGTATTCTTTTTGCATTAACGAGCTAGTTAAATTTCAATTAACATTCTCTAACTGCTCAAAAATAGCTTTGATGAATAAAAATAGCAAAATAGAAAATTACTCTAGATTACCTATGTGCAAAATACATGCGCCAATCCCCGGATATAACGTAGTAGATGCAGAAAAATTTAAGTCCGCGATAAAGTTATTACAGCAAAGTCTAACTCCTGAATCACAAGAAACGACTTTCATAGGTGATAACCTAATAACATGGAATAAGAATTTGAGTTTCCTGCGAGAAGATTTTTATGTGGATCTTCTTAAAGGAACGGAACTTTCAATATTTGAAAAATCAAATATTTGGAGAACTTATATATTACTTTATTTCGCAGAAAAAGCTTTGAAGCTACAGGGAGATTATTTAGAGTTGGGCTGTTATCTCGGAACAACAGCTAAATTAGTACTCGAAAAATGCAACCTCAAGAGATTGAACAAAAAATATTATCTGTATGATCCCTTTGGATGGAAAGAAGATGACAAAAATCATCCAATGCCTGAACATGAAAATCCAGAAATGTATAATAGCGTGGTTAAAAGATTCTCTAACCAAAGTGAAGTAAAAATAATTCGCGGCTATGTCCCAGACTCCTTAAACGAAGCTTTCCCAGAAAAGGTTGCCTTTGCACATATAGATATGAATAATCCTTATGCTGAGTCAAAAGCGTTAGAACGTATTCTGCCAAAATTGTCAAAGCATGGTATAATAATATTTGATGATTATGGATGGTGGGGCTATTCCGCCCAAAAGAAAGCTATTGATCCTATCGTAAAAAAATATAAGGAAAGCATATTAGAGCTTCCAACCGGACAAGGAATGCTTATCAAAGCTTAATTGTACCCTGTATTTCAATAGGATGTTAGCCAACTTTTACAGACCGTCATTGTGCACATAAATAATTTCGTTGCTTCTGCGTTCGAGGAGACAAGATTGGTATTTCCGAACGTGGCATCCAAATTTCTGTAAATCGTTAGAAGAGTCAACTACCTTTGCAAAATCCCTTTGTTCAGTGATTTGCTTGAGTACTACCGTCCTCTAATTCCATTTCAACAACCAATTATGGCTTGGGAGGATCCTATCAACTTATGGGAATTTCTGTGTGAGATCTGGTTATAAATGAGGAAAATTCATGATTATAAGAATTTCTTGTTTTCTTTTAAAAATATAAATTTATAAATCTAATAGTTCTTAAACACTTAATTATAATATCTATGAAAAACTTCCGAAATGCACTGCTGGTTTTGGTATTCTGTTCTAATACCTTTTTTCCCATAGTCTCGCTTGGAACTGATTATACAACACTCACTGCTCAAAAAATTAAATTCCAATATTACATCGGAGTTTTGCCTCTTGATGGTTTTTTTGCACTTAAGGATAGTTATTTTGCGATAAACTTTAAAAATCCTGAAGCTTCAAGATTACATTTAAAGTTTGACCTGAATTCCAGTTCAGCTGGTTTTTTTTTAGCAACGAATGCAATGTTAGGTCAATCGGTACTATACGCAGCGAAACATCCCTATATTCTGTTTGAAAGCACAAATGTACGCGTAAAAAAGGATCATGTATTTATAATTTCTGGAAACGTAACGATACGGGGAGTGACAAAAAAAATTACTTTGTCGGCAAGACTTAAGAACCCAGAGGTTTTCGACTCTTCAAATAGACGTGATCTTCAGTTTGACATTTTAGCAAAATTCAAAAGGAGTGATTTCAAGGCTACGGGTTACCGTAACATTGTTGCAGATACCATCGAACTAAATTCAAGTGTTAATTTAGTTATAGCAGATTAAATGATGCCAATTCTTTTAAAAAATCGACTGTTTTGGCGGTTATAAGCAATCAGGATAGCTCGCACGGGACAATGTAACTGGGGCCATTGAGCAGTATCTTCAGACAAAAACCATTTGGATGAAAACCAAGCTAGGCTAAACACTTAGCCATTCATAAAGCTATTCTAGTTTCGTAGTCCTCTTCTTTCTAAAGCTTTAACTACAGTGATGGAAGACTAGCCGACCTTACCTAAATAAAGATGTAGATTTTTATATGCCAAAGATTGCATAATCATTAATCCTTATATGCAAAATAAGATTGTATCTTTTTCTTTATGTTTTCCCAAAGCTTAGCCATCCCAAGCGGTTCATAGATCATGAAAACGATAATTAGAACACCAAAAACTACCTGTTCAATGGATGAAATTATTGTCGCATCGATGGCACCATGGAAAATATTATTACCAACACTGTTAAGTAAAACTGGAAAAAGTAATATGAAGGCTGCACCGATAAATGCACCGTTAATTGTTCCCAAACCACCAAGGATAACCATAAATAGAATTTTGAAAGACAGTTTAATATCAAAGGCTACTGGCTCCAGAGATTTGAGATAGGTGAAGGCAAATAATGCACCTGCAACCCCACAATAAAAAGCACAAATTGCAAAGGCCTGCAGCTTTGTTCTTAATAGGGATATTCCCATCGATTCAGCTGCAATATCCATGTCACGCACAGCCATCCAGTTTCGGCCAGTACTCCCTCTTGCCATATTTATAGCAAGTAAAGTAAGTACAGTCACAACCACAACTATGACCAAATACATTTCCAAAGGCGAGGTGAAGGATTTACCCATAATTACAATATCTTGCGCCGTAATTATCCCGGATGTGTCATAGTTCTTAAACCAACCAAACTTATCTATCATCCATACAATAAAAAACTGTGACGCTAGGGTAGCAACCATCAAGTAAATCCCCCTAACTCTAAGGCTAGGCAAACCAAATAAGACACCAAAAGCTGCTGCGATCAGGCCAGAAAAAACCAGTGCAACAAAAAAGGGAATGTCTGGAACACGAAGTATGAGATTAAAGCAAGCAAAAGCACCTGCAGCCATAAAGCCCGCAGCCCCTAGGGCCAATTGACCAGCATATCCCATGACAATCTGCTGGCCGATAGCGGCAAGTGCAAGGCACAGCCATGGTATCAGGATTGAGGAATACCAATATCCCGAATGAACAGTAAATGGGATTACTACAAGTGCTACCACCATAACCAGAGCAAAATTAATTATATCGCTCTTTGTATAATCCATGAAAATCGTTTTGCTGCTCACTTCACACTCCCTATCTATACTCGCCTAATAATTTTTTCACCAAAAAGACCTTCTGGCCTATATAGCAGGAAGAAAATAGCCAATACATACGGTGCCCAACCCTCAATAGCACCGCCAAAGAATGGGCCCAAATATACTTCCAGAACCTTCTCAGAAGCTCCAATTAGGAGACCACCAATAATGGCACCTGGGATTGACGAAAAACCACCAATGATCAAAACTGGTAGTGCCTTAAGCGCAAGATCAACAAGCGCAAACTGCACTCCTGCCCTAGCACCCCACATCATGCCTGCTACTAATGCAACCACACCGGCTGCAGACCAAACTAGAAGCATAATATTGTTTAGGGGAATACCTATAGAACTTGCTGCACCAGGGTCATCTGCAACTGCACGCAGCCCCAATCCCATCTTGGTATATTTAAACAAAAGTGAGAGGCCAATGATCAACACGGCAGCAACAAGACCCGCTGTTAAATCAAGGGCACTTACAAATAATCCAAAGACATCTATTATCCACTCAATAGGAAAATCACCAATGCCCAGATCTAATCTTCTAACTTCAACACCCCATGCAGCTTGAGCCAATCCTTCTAGTACAAAACCAAGACCAATAGTAGCCATTAATAGCGTGTCCTCACTTTGATTCATCAAAGGTTTGAGCACCATACGCTCTGTACAAAAGCCAACCAATATCATTAAAAGGATGGTGACTATAAATGCCATTACAAAAGGAAGACCTAGCTCCATAAAACCAACGAAGGCAAGCACAGCAA
>CACIIZ010000047.1 GCA_902586855.1 uncultured Alphaproteobacteria bacterium
GAACAGACTGAATTTGGTATATGCTAAAAACCCAAAAGATATTGCTACTGATCGAGCTTTTGCGGCACTTGTAAACACTTATGATCTTCCAAAGGAATTACCGCATGCTCTGATAGAAGGTTTGCAATGGGATCATGAAGGTAGGAGGTTTGGCACTATATCTGAATTATATAGCTATTGCGCAAGGGTAGCATCATCAGTGGGGGTGATGATGTGTATCCTCATGAATGTTCGTGATGAGGATGCCCTTGCCAGGGCTTGTGACCTTGGGATCGCCATGCAACTGACGAACATTGCCAGAGATGTGGGCGAGGATGCGAGGAGCGGGAGATTATATATCCCCTTAGAATGGATGGAGGAAAAAGACATCAAAGTTGATCATTTTTTAAGAGAACCAAAGGGTTTTCCTGAAGTTAGTATTTTTGTCAAAGAATTATTAGCACTTGCAGATTTTTTCTATAAACGAGCTGGTGCAGGTTATTTTTCTTTACCAAAGGATTGCAGACCAGGAATATTCTCTGCAGGCAAAATCTACTCGCAAATTGGTAAACATATAGCTGCATCGAATTATGATAGCATTAGTAAAAGAGCATATACTTCAACTTTTGAAAAATTCTTTCTTATCCTTTCTTCTGTGGGCGATTCGGCCTTAACTACCGTAATGCCTGTGCCGTCTACGATCCACGCTTCACCTATCTCAGAAGTGAAATTTTTGTTGGATGCCGTGACAAACCCGCTAGAGGATGAAAAATCTTTTAAGAAGCGGTCTAAAAGTTTTATGACCTTACTATTTGAGTTAGAACGTAGGGATAGAGCTGTTGCAGGCATTCATGACTAATGTAGAGTAATTACCTTAAAATCATATGGATTGGCTAACTTTTTTTATTTTCATGATTACTTGCTGTGTGGCTGCTTCAACGGGGACTTTGTTTCCGACAGGAGAATGGTACAAGTCGCTCACTAAACCAGTATGGAATCCACCAGACTGGTTATTTCCAATCGCTTGGAGCATACTTTACGTCATCATTGCATATGCCGGAATGAGAATTGCTTTGGTGGCAAACGAATATCCATTTGCTATAGCTCTTTGGGCGCTACAGATTTCTTTAAACACAATCTGGACGCCAGTTTTTTTTGGCTTACACAAAATAAGATTGGCTATGTGGTTTATGCTAGGATTATGGAGTACCGTTCTTTTTATGGTCTTAACCTATTGGAGTGTCGACTTACTATCTTCAGTTCTGCTTATTCCTTATTTCTTTTGGGTCAGCTTTGCTGCAGCACTGAATTATAAGATAATGACTCTCAATCGGTAAAAATTCATTTCAACATATCTTTTTACCAAGTGTATCTAGGGGCTTTTACCGCTAGTAAAGGTTTTAATCCCGGGTTAGCAAATCGGTCTAGGTCTAGGGCTTCATGAACTCCCACTACACGTTCTCCAAGTATGGATGTTTCCACAGCTGATCGTGTGTAAAATGGGGTGTCTAACATGTGTTTTACCTGACGTGGTGTGAACTCAGCATCTGACCGAGTGGCTCTTTTTACAAGCCACAATGATCTTGGAATTTTTGCAATTGGGGGTGGCGCGTCTATCGGTTCGACGTCTCCATTTTTTTTGAATCTGATAGCTAAGTTGAGAGGATTGTTTTGCCTTGGTAAAGCATCATAGAAAGTAACACAGCCTTTTTTGGTTGGGAACCGTCCCCAAGTCCAATAAGAAAAATCTTTTTCTAGGGCATTGGACCCGAAATTAGCGTCAAAGTAACCGTGTCCGCGCCAGCTCCAACCTGGTCGATTTATCTGTACTTCAATTCGAGACGTTGGGGCAAAAGGCCGCCATATGTGGCTGTTATCAGGTAGAAGATTACACTCAATGTCCGTTATATTATCAGGAAAAATTTTTACTGTTCCTTGAACCCGGTCAAAGTGTGGAATTGAATACTCATCAAATCTAATTAATAGATGATCATTTTCCCAAGTAAATGAACTTGGCCCAACTTGCAATTTATCCTTGGACTGGCTAAGTTTTTTCTGTCCTCTCTCAGTCATAGTCCATCGCCAACCCTTTCCATAGAGAGCGACATTGATACAAACATGATCCTGAGGATTTTTTCTTCCCGCCCAGTAATACCAGGGAGAAAATACTGAACCAATAAAACCAATTATAGAAATAGCCCTTTCCCCGTCCTCTGATATTCCATCAACGTACCACCAGGCATATCCATTTTTCTCTACTATTACGTCAAATCTAGGTCGCTTAAGATCATCTCGGCCGCATGCTTTCCTGATTGGCATGCCATGGGAATTCCTGCTCCAGGATGGATTCCGCCCCCGGCCATTAGTAGTCCCTTTATTCGACTTTGGCAAAGAGGTCTTTTGAATGTTGAGGTTATTCCGTGAGGGCTTCTTCCGTATAAAGAACCTGATGAACCTGGGAACAATTTGCTGAATTCCCAAGGAGTGGTTAACATTTTTGGGTTTGGGTTTAACTGCAGGTTCAGTCCCATCGACTCTAGTAGGGGAAACGTTATATTTTTGCATCTTAGGAATTCCTCATCTTTATTAGGACTCGTTGGGGTTGAAATAGGTGCAGCGTTTATTATGATTTCAAAACGACCAAGGTTGTTAGATCTAGGCGTAGGATCTTTATTGTTTCCTTGGGAGCAGACATAAAGTGTTGGATCTGTAGGCATAAGGTTCTTGGAAATATCTTCAAACTCTTTTTTGTAATTGGAATTAAAAAATACATTGTGGTGGACTAACTCTAGTCCAACTGGTTTGGCCGAGAAACTCCATACATATGCAGACAAGGATCTTGGTTCGATCCTTTTTTTGGAAACAGCATGTTTAACTTGGTTGCCTAATAAACCAAGTGCTAAAGCCATAGGGTCACCGTTAAACAAGACTACTTCAGAAAATATTTCTTCGCCATTCTCTAATTTAATTCCACATACTTTGTTGTTCCTAATTAGGATTTCATCGACTGAATTTCCATAGTTGAAAACTGCACCACCCCTTTTAGCAATACTTTCCATACATTTTGGTATTTGATGCATGCCACCTTTAATTCTCCATACCCCTTCGCTTTCGACATTCCATATTAAGGAGAGTATAGAGGGAGACATGAATGGGGAGCCACCAACGTATGTGGCATACCGAGAAAACAGTTGTGATAAGCGCGAATCAGAAAAATTCTTATCTAATAGATCGTATAATATTCTCTCTTTTAACAAGGCTTCGTAGAGTACTCTTGCATTTGTAATACCATTTATCAGAAGGGGTAAAACTTTAGGCTTTGGACTGCAAATAATAGGTTTTTTAAATAAGGTGAATAGGGTTTCAGAGGCGGAATTGAATTTTTCAAATTCTTTTGCAGAGTTTGTCCCAGAAAAACTTTTTATAGTATCCATGTTTTTTTCAAATGAAGAGAATAGATCTAGAGAACTCCCATCTCTCCACCAGTGACGAGCAATGGTCTTTTCAGGAACAAGCTCGAGGTGATCATCAATTTGCTCATTGCAGTATTCAAAAAGCTCTCTCAATACTTCGTACATTGTGAGAACTGTTGGACCAGAATCGATTAATCCAGCAGGGCTATTTGTAGCTCTAATCTTGCCACCTGGATAAGCCTGTTTTTCAAATATTTCGACATTGACACCACGGGATGAAAGTTTCATAGCGGCCGCTAGACCACCTATACCACAACCTATTATAATTACTTTTTTGTCTTTCAAAATTTGAAAACCGTATTAATGGCGAACTTCTGTGTATTAGTGCACTTACACCTAGCTGTCAAAAAAAATAGACAACTTTTGATCCATGTGCTAGACCACATGTGTTAAGGAGTAGTCATGATGGGAACAAAAAATATCCATGACAGAATAAATTTGGCTTTGTCTGAGACTTTAAAGAGTGCCAAAGACTCTCCGGCTCCACCAAAATTAGCCGCAGCAATTGATTATGCTGTTTTTCCAGGAGGAGCCAGGGTTCGACCACGTTTATGCCTTGCGGTAGCACAGGCCTGTGGAGAGGATTTTAGTGAAATAGGTAACTGCGCTGCGGCTGCTATTGAGTTGATACACTGCGCGAGTTTGGTACATGATGATCTGCCATGTTTTGACAATGCTACCTTGAGGCGCGGTAAACCCACTGCACATAGAGCATTCGGTGAGACAGTTGCTGTATTAGCTGGTGACAGTCTTATAATCTTGGCATTTGAAAACCTGGCAAAAGGTTGCATGAGATGTCCAGAAAGATTGCCGAGCCTTATTAGAATACTCACTAAGTCTTCGGGGTTGCCTTTTGGTATATGTTCTGGCCAAGGTTGGGAAAGTGAAGAAAAAATAAATTTGAGTGCGTACCATCAGCTTAAAACGGGATCTTTATTTGTTGCAGCCACCTGCATGGGTGCAGTATCTGCCGGAGAAGATCCGGAACCTTGGGTGGAACTAGGCGCAAGGGTTGGGGAAGCATTTCAGGTTGCTGATGATCTTAAGGATGTGATTGGTGAAATGGATGAATTGGGCAAACCGCAGGGACAGGATGCGATTAATTGCAGACCCAGCGCTGTTTCAGAATTAGGTGTCGAGGGTGCTATAGAACGTTTGCAAGGGATTTTAAGTGGTGCTATTGCGTCGATCCCTGCTTGCCCAGGTGAAGCACAATTATGCGAAATCATTCGCCATCAGGCTAAGCAATTAATGCCGCCCTTTGCCGCAGACAAAGTTCTCTAGCATTTGTGATTTATTATGGGCTTGTTTTCCATTTGGATGAACAAACTTGTTGCTCAATCCAGGTTTCATACTCTGGCGAAAAAGATTCCAATACTCAAGACGTTAGTAGCAAATGATGGCCGCAAAATTTATGATTTGGTTTCAGGTTTTGTCTATAGTCAGATCCTACTTACAATGGTGGAGCTTAAGCTTTTCAAATTTTTATTGTCAGGTGAGAAAAGCATTGGGGAACTTTCAGCCTATGGAAAAATTGATACAAAAAAAATGTTGCTATTGTGCAATGCAGCTAGCGCCATTGGGTTATTAAAAAGAAAAAAAAACTCCTATTATACTCTTACCCGACTGGGCGCTGCCATAGAGGGGGTGCACGGACTTGATAAAATGATATTGCACCACAAGATTTTTTATCGGGATTTACAGGATCCAGTTCGCTTATTGAGAGAAGATTTTGAAACTGAATTGAAGGATTTTTGGTCTTACATAGGAAATCAAAAGAAAGTGACTGTGGAGCAGGCAGCAATTTATTCCAGTTTAATGGGTACTTCGCAACACATCGTGGCGGAGGAAACTCTTGATTTATTAAGTTTGAAAGACTTCAGGCATCTGATCGACATTGGTGGTGGTGATGGCACTTTTCTGTCGTTGGTTAGGAAACGGTATCCAAATCTTAATTTAACTTTGTTTGATCTTCCCAATGTAATCAAAAGGGCTCAAGAAAATTTCAAAACTAAAAGATTAACGCCAAATATTGCCATAGTTTCTGGTAACTTCATTTCAGACAAATTCCCAGTTGGTTGTGATATAATCTTTTTTAATCGTGTCCTATATGACCATGATGATGTAACCGTCAAAATGTTACTAAAAAAAGCATATGCTGCGCTTGAACCTGGAGGCTGCGTAGTGATTTCTGAACCGATGGCTGGCTCTAAATTCCCAACCCGATCTGGTGACGCTTACTTTGGTTTTTATACCCTAGCTATGACATCTGGGAAACCTAGGAGTAAAAATCAACACTTTGAGTTTCTACGGGAAGCTAGGTTTCAGTCCATGAAAAACCTTAACAGTGTCAACAATTTTGTAACATCAGTGATTGTTGCGAAAAAACCATCAAAATAAAAAGATGAAATAAGTGTAAACTTTTATTGACAATTAAAACTGTCAGGATAAAATTACACTTATCTTAGGGATAGAATCTTTAGGGTTATTGAGGCTTTTAAGGGAAGATACATAAATTGAATACACAAGCTGTGGTAATGACTAGTCCTGGTGAGCTGGCCGTGCAAGAGGTTGGCATGCGCGAGTTATCTAGCCAAGATGTGATCGTAGATATACACTATTCCGGAATTTCAACCGGAACTGAGAAGCTTTTCTGGAATGGGAAGATGCCGCCATTTCCCGGTATGGGGTACCCTTTGGTTCCTGGATACGAATCAACGGGGGAAGTTGTATCTGCTGATAAAAGTACAGGCCTAAAAGCAGGTGATTTTGTTTTTGTTCCCGGGGCGGATTGTTTCTGTGAGCCGATTAGAAGCTTATTTGGAGGTGCCGCTAAGCGTCTAAGTTCGCCTGCGAAGAGACTGATAAAGATTGATCCAGAAATGGGGGTATCTGGTGCACTTTTCGCCTTGGCAGCAACAGCCAGACATGCGATCGCGGGCTTTGGTAATAAGATGCCCGAGGTTATTGTTGGGCACGGAGTATTGGGTCGTCTGCTAGCACGCCTAGTTATTTTAGCAGGGGAAAAGCCACCAATTGTTTGGGAGACTAATCTTCTAAGGCATGCTGGTGCAGTTGGGTACGAAGTTGTACTGCCTGATTATGATGAGAGATCGGATTATGACTGTATATTTGACGTTAGCGGAGATTCTGGAATTTTGGACAAGTTAATAGGGAGAGTCCGTAAAGGTGGTGAGATCGTACTTGCTGGATTTTATCCCGAAAGGCTTAGTTTTGGTTTCCCTCAGGCTTTCTTAAAGGAGGTGTCGATGAGGGTTGCAGCAGAATTCTTACCAGAAGATGTCGCCACGACTAAATTACTTATAGAGGATGGTTCCTTGTCCTTTGATGGTTTGGTTAGTGACGTGTTGCCAGTAAAAAAAGCAATAGATGCTTACAATACCGCCTTTAATGAACCTGAATGTTTGAAGATGGTTCTGGATTGGAGGAATGCTGCATGACCACAGAGACGATTAACGTTAAGGGAAATAACATGAATGAGGCACTGGAAAAGCACCATGAGCGGCTAAAGTCTGAAGCAAGTGAGCCTTTGCAAGAAATTCCAACCTCGGAGCCAAAGAAAAAATGTCAAATAATCGCTATATATGGTAAAGGAGGTATTGGAAAGTCGTTCACCTTAGCTAATTTAAGCTGTATGATGGCTGAGCAAGGTAAGCGCGTTTTACTCATAGGCTGTGATCCTAAATCAGATACTACGTCGCTCCTCTTTGAAGGCAAAGCGTGTCCAACCATCATAGAAACATCAACAAAGAAAAAGCTTGCAGGAGAAGAGGTTGCGATCGGTGACGTATGTTTCAAAAGGAATGGTGTATTTGCCATGGAGCTTGGTGGCCCAGAAGTTGGGCGAGGTTGTGGAGGACGTGGAATAATTCATGGTTTTGAACTTCTGGAGAAGTTGGGTTTTCATGATTGGGATTTTGACTATGTTCTGCTTGATTTTTTAGGAGATGTAGTATGTGGCGGTTTTGGCCTTCCCATAGCTAGAGACATGGCTCAAAAAGTGATTGTTGTAGGTTCGAACGATCTTCAATCTCTGTATGTCGCAAACAATGTTTGCTCAGCTGTAGAGTATTTTAGGAAATTAGGTGGAAGTGTTGGGGTGGCAGGTATTGTTATCAATAGAGACGATGGAACAGGTGAAGCAAAAGCGTTTGCCGAAACTGTCGGGATACCTGTACTTAGTACAATTCCAGCCGATGATGACATAAGGCGCAAATCGGCTATGTACCAAATCATTGGGACAAAAGAAAGCCAATGGGGCTCATTGTTTGAAACATTGGCAGAAAATGTAGCAGAAGCTCCACCGGTTCGGCCAAAGACCTTAACTCAGGACGATCTTTTGGGTTTGTTTGATGGTGGTGAAACGGGTGCAGGTTTTACTTTAGAGCCCGCCACAGACGCAGATATGCGAGGAAAGTTTTCAAAGCCAAAAGAGTCTCTAGAAATAATTTATGATGAAGTTTGAAAAAAGATATATGGAAAAACTTTGATGAATTCAGAAGTAAAATACGATCAGACGGCCGATGTTGATGTTGTCGATGCTCCTGCGGAGCCTGAGTCGCAGGAACAAGCGGAGCTCTCTACTACGGATTCATCGTGTCACGCAGGAAAGGAAAAGATGGCTGCTTCTGCTTCTTTAGCTGGAAAGTCAGGTTTGTTGGAGAAGTTCAAAAAAGATTACCCCATGGGACCTCATGATAAACCTCAAAGCATGTGTCCAGCCTTCGGCTCATTAAGGGTGGGATTACGTATGCGACGGGTTGCAACTGTGTTGTCGGGCTCTGCGTGTTGTGTTTACGGATTAACCTTCGTCTCCCATTTTTATGGGGCTAGGAGATCAGTGGGTTATGTGCCTTTTAGCTCAGAAACTCTAGTTTCAGGAAAATTGTTCGAAGATATCAGAGACTCGGTGCACCAAATGGCGGACCCTAGCAAATATGATGCAATTGTCGTGACCAATCTTTGCGTTCCAACTGCGTCAGGTGTTCCATTGAGGTTGTTGCCGAAAGAAATTAACGGAGTTCGAATCATAGGTATAGATGTCCCTGGATTTGGAATACCTACTCATGCTGAGGCAAAGGACGTGCTCGCTGGGGCAATGTTGAATTATGCTCGAATGGAAGCTGAAGGAGGACCAGTTCCTAAACCAGTTTCAGGGACCTCAGACAGGCCTACACTAACTCTATTAGGTGAAATGTTTCCAGCAGATCCAGTTGGGATTGGATCATTATTAGCGCCTTTGGGTTTGGCAGCTGGTCCGGTGGTGCCATGTAGAGAATGGCGGGAACTATATGGGGCATTGGATTGCGCTGGCGTAGCCGCCATCCATCCGTTCTATACCTCTGCTATTAGGGAGTTTCAGGCAGCAGGTAGACCTATTATTGGATCTGCACCAGTGGGGTGTGACGGGACAGAAGCCTGGCTAAGCAGTGTCGCTGACAAATTTGGGGTGAATAGCAAAAAATTAGTGCAGTGTAAGGAAAATATTTTACCAAAGATAAGAGCTGCTATAAAAGAGAGTAAAGTAGAAGGTACAATCACCCTTTCGGGATATGAGGGGTCCGAACTTCTAGTTGCACGTTTACTTATAGAAAGCGGTGCTAGGGTGCCTTATGTGGGAACAGCCTGCCCCAAGACCGAGTGGTCTGACCCTGATAGGGAGTGGTTGGAAGCTCAAGGTGTCCAGATAAGGTATAGAGCGAGCCTAGAGGACGACTGTGCCGCTATGGAAGGTATCAAACCAGATTTAGCTATTGGCACAACTCCTGTGGTTCAAAAAGCCAAGGAGCGGGGTATTCCTTCGTTGTATTTTACCAACTTGATTTCTGCTCGACCACTTATGGGCTTAGCTGGTGCTGGAAGTTTGGCTCAGGTTGTAAATGCCGCAATCAAAAACAAGAAACGTATGGCTAATATGCGTGAGTTTTTTGAAGGAGTTGGTAAGGAGGATACGGCGGGTATTTGGGAGAAAACACCAAATCTTAAGCCTAAATTCCGTGAACACAATTTGAAGAAATTGGAAAAGAAGAAGAGAGCTGACAAAGCGGCGGAGATGATTTGATGCTAATTCAAGATCATGATAGAGCTGGAGGATATTGGGGATCGGTGTATGCATTTTGTGCCGTCAAAGGTTTACAAGTTGTGATTGATGGCCCAGTTGGTTGCGAAAACCTACCTGTAACATCGGTGCTGCATTACACTGATGGCTTGCCGCCTCATGAATTACCAATAGTGGTGACCGGGCTTGGAGAAGAGGAATTAGGCCGGGAAGGCACAGAAGGTTCGATGAAAAGAGCCTGGGGTGCATTAGATCCTGCATTACCCTCCGTGGTAGTAACTGGCTCAATAGCTGAAATGATAGGAGGTGGGGTCACGCCGGAAGGAACGTCAATACAGAGATTTCTTCCCCGTACTATTGATGAGGATCAATGGCAATCTGCTGATAGGGCAATGACCTGGCTATTCACCAATTTTGGTCAAACAAAAGGCAGAATGCCGCGAGAGGCCCGGCGGGAAGATGGAGCTAAACCGAGAGTGAATATTTTAGGACCAATGTATGGTACCTTTAATATGCCATCTGATCTAGCTGAAATTAGACGTCTCATCGAAGGTATAGGTGCGGAAGTTAATATGATCTTACCCTTGGGTAGCCATGTGGCTGATATGAACAAGCTGGTAAATGCTGACGTTAATATCGTAATGTATAGGGAATTTGGTCGTGGATTAGCTGAAGTTTTAGGTAAACCGTATCTCCAAGCACCCATAGGGATTGATTCCACAACAAGATTTCTAAGAAAATTAGGGGAACTTCTGGACTTAGACCCAGAAATATTCATCGAGCAGGAAAAACATTCCACTATCAAGCCAGTTTGGGATTTGTGGCGCTCTGTTACGCAGGATTTCTTTGCCACTGCGAGTTTTGGGATCGTCGCCAATGAAACTTACGCTCGAGGAATTCGTAACTTTTTGGAAAATGAATTAGGATTACCCTGTGGCTTTGCTGTAGCCCGTCTAGCTGGAAAGAAAACAGATAATGATCAGGTTCGGTCTTTGATTAAAGAGAAGAGACCGCTGGTAGTGTTAGGCTCAATAAACGAAAAGATGTACTTAGCGGAGCTCAAGAAAGGGTTTGGCCCAAGCCCAGCCTTTATTCCTGCTAGCTTTCCAGGAGCTGTAATCCGACGGTCTACAGGGACGCCAATGATGGGATATGCTGGAGCAACGTATTTGCTACAAGAGGTATGCAATGGCCTTTTCGAAGCCTTATTTCATATTTTACCCTTAGGATCCGAAATGGACTCAGTGGACGCAACACCAACAAAATTAAGGAGAGATTTTCCGTGGGATTCAGAAGCGCAGGAGCTTTTGAATCGAATAGTTGAAGAACACCCGATACTTACCAGGATCTCAGCAGCTAAGAAATTAAAAGATGAAGCTGAAAGATCAGCTTTGGCTGGGGGTGAAGATCGTGTTGTATTGGAGACGGTTGAGGCCTTAAAGAAAAAGATTATTAGGTAACAAAATTAATAATAGGAAGGAAGTATGATGAAACAAACAGTAGCGAAAGAGTTTAGCGTTTCCCAATATAGAAAAACAATCAAACTTGAATACAGAATCTATTTTGCTTTGATTTTTGTCATTTCAATTCCTCTCGCAGTCGTGTCTTGGGGGCTACATTTTGTGTTTAAAGGATTTAATCAGAAGGCGGAACAGAATGAAGGCATTTTGAAAAGGGCTTGGGGTCACGCGCAAGTGATAACTCCTATGATTTTTACCGCATGAGTGCGGTTAACGAAATTCGACCAGTCACATGTGGTCGAATAATTCTGGACTATGAAGGTTCAGGAATTTCAACCCCACGGGTAACCGTGGGATCAGTCGAAACAATCCGGAGGATTTAACATGGCTGGAAATAATGACCTGTCTTTGTCAGGTTTAACTGAAGATCAAGCACAAGAGCTTCATAGCGTTTATATGAGTGGCCTTTGGACTTTCACATTGATGTGTGTCCTAGCTCATATTGCCACATGGATCTGGCGTCCTTGGTTTACTTCGTTTGGTGGTTAAAGGAGAAATATCATGAGTCAATTTTATAAAATATGGCTGATTTTTGATCCACGGAGAGTATTCGTGGCTCAGGGTGTATTCCTCTTTTTGTTAGCGTCGCTAATTCATTTAGTGTTGTTAAGTACACCACACTTTAATTGGTTTGCACAGGCTGCAGGCGGTTAGACCGCTTCAGTCTCAACCAATTAAGCAACGCTGTGGGCGGGCTTCCCCCCAAACTTACCCGCCCACGGCTAATAGGGTTTTTGACTTGAATGTAGATATGGAAATAAGGAAATTTAATTAGGAGGTCACGAGATGGCATTACTCAGTTTTGAGAGGAAATATCGTGTTCCCGGAGGCACCCTCATAGGTCGTGACTTATTTGATTTTTGGGTGGGGCCATTTTATGTTGGCTTTTTTGGTCTAATGACAGTATTTTTTGCTTCATTAGGGACCTTACTCATTCTTTGGGGAGCCGCTCAGCAGGGAACATGGAATCCTTTTCTTATTAGTATTAATCCTCCAGCCATAGAGTATGGGCTTAGTTTTGCTCCGCTCCATGATGGTGGGTTATGGCAGATCATTACAATTTGTGCGCATGGAGCTTTTATTGCGTGGCTGTTAAGAGAGGTCGAAATCTGTAGAAAGCTGGGAATAGGCTTTCACGTACCAGCGGCTTTCGGTGTGGCCATCTTTGCGTATACATCCTTGGTGGTGATTAGGCCTATTATGATGGGTGCTTGGGGGCATGCCTTCCCATATGGTATATTTTCCCATTTGGACTGGGTATCATATACTGGCTATCAGTATGGTAATTTTCATTATAATCCAGTGCATATGCTCGCGGTAAGCCTTTTTTTCACGACTACTTTGGCTCTGTCCCTACATGGAGGTTTGATATTATCAGCTGCCAATCCGGAGAAAGGGGAAGATAGCAAAACGCCAGATCATGAGGATACATATTTCAGGGATTTTATCGGTTATTCTATTGGAACACTGGGAATTCATCGCTTGGGTCTCCTGTTAGCGGTGAACGCCGCGTTTTGGTCAGCAATATGCATTTTAATTTCTGGTCCAGCTTGGATTTGGCCTGAAGGGTCTAGCTGGGTAGATTGGTGGGAATGGTGGCCACGTCTAACTACGTTTAGTGCTGGAGGTTAAAAATGGCAGAATATCAAAATATTTTTACTCAAGTGCAGGTCAAAGGTCCACCTGAGCTCGGAATTGACGAGAGGGGTGTCTTAGCGGGTGAAAGAACCACTTCAACTAGCAATAACACTCTTGTTGGTAGATTAGGAAATGCTCAATTAGGACCAATCCATTTGGGAATGTTTGGAGTGGTATCCATCTATTTGTTTGCAGTC
>CACIIZ010000048.1 GCA_902586855.1 uncultured Alphaproteobacteria bacterium
TGATAGGCCCAACTGGCTGTGGAAAAACGCTCTTGGCTCAGACATTGGCCAGAATTTTGGATGTTCCTTTTACTATGGCTGACGCTACAACTTTGACAGAAGCAGGATATGTGGGAGAGGACGTAGAAAATATAATTCTTAAACTCTTGCAGGCCGCAGAATATAATGTTGAAAGGGCTCAAAGAGGAATAGTATATATTGATGAAGTCGATAAGATAAGTCGTAAATCAGATAATCCGTCAATTACCAGAGATGTGTCGGGTGAGGGCGTTCAACAAGCTTTATTAAAGATTATGGAAGGGACTATTGCAAGCGTGCCACCGCAGGGTGGAAGAAAGCACCCTCAGCAAGAATTTCTTCAGGTTGATACGACAAATATCTTGTTTATTTGTGGGGGGGCTTTTGCTGGGTTAGATAAAGTAATTAGTAGAAGAGGTAAAGGTTCAGCGGTTGGGTTTGGAGCAGATGTGAAGAATTCTGATGAGCGAAAAACAGGTGAAATTTTTAAAGAAGTTGAGCCAGAAGATCTACTAAAATTTGGTTTGATTCCAGAGTTTGTTGGACGCTTACCTGTAATTGCAACTTTGGAAGACTTGGATGTAAAATCCCTTATAGAAATACTTACTTCCCCAAAAAATGCGCTTGTCAAACAGTATCAAAGACTTTTTGAGATGGAAAATGTTGATCTATCCTTTAGTAATGATGCGCTCAAGGTAATAGCTCAAAAGGCAATTGACAGAAAAACTGGAGCTAGAGGTTTGCGGTCTATACTTGAGGAAATCTTATTGGACTCTATGTTTGATCTACCTGCTATGTCTGGGGTTTCTGAGGTAGTAGTAAATGAGGAGAGTGTTTTGGGAAATGCAGACCCTTTACTAATTTACGAAGATTTAAAAGAGAAACCTGCTTAATTTTCACAGGTGAGAGATTTTTTTAATGAGGAAATTTATTTCCAGTTTGTTCATCTGGTGGAGAGGTGAGAGCCTAGGAACTTCTCTGTTTACTTGGCATAAAGGTATTTATGTGGGTTGTGATTGTTGCGGGAACAAATATTTTCGCTCGAGGAATGACGAGAAAAGATGGGTCCTGTATGCCGAAGATTTTGATGCTTCTTCGGTCTCGCCAATTTGGCATGGGTGGCTTCATCAAACGGTAAACGAGATTCCATCGGCAGATGATGAATTACATGGGGTAACCAAGAATATGACGGGTACAGTGGACGCCTATCATCCCAACAAATTTGAAAAGCAATTTGTTAATGAATATGCTCCTTGGAGCCCTAATAACTAAAATATTTTTCGTGGGTAACGTTATGAAGGGTCAAGTATTAGAAACTATTGTTGGTACCTTTGTGCTGGTAATCGCCTGTTGGTTTCTGTTTTCTGTGACTCAGAAATCTGGAGAGGTTTTTCCAAAAGGAAATGAAATAGCCTATCAAGCGTCATTTTTTGATATTTCTGGAATCAAGACTGGTAGCCAGGTGCGTATAGCTGGAGTGATTGTGGGTAGAGTGATAAATATAGATTTAGATACTAAAAACTTTTCTGCTGATATTGCGGTCGCAATCGATAATGAAATTCAGATACCTGAAGATTCAGAGATTATAATCACTTCGGAAGGGCTTTTGGGGTCTAATTTTGTTTCAATTACTCCAGGAGGATCTGAAAAGTATTTGAAGCCCAATGACAAGTTTGTTTATACTCAGGGGGCAGTCAATCTTAATAACCTACTTCAAAAATTATCTGGAGGTTGAGGTTGCTTTCTTTTAGAAGATCGCAAAACATTTTTTGGAATATCGCATGCATATTGCATGAATTGATCCCAGTTCAATAGGACTGGTGATCGATTAAATTCCGCCTTATTTGAAAGAGCTAAAAATAACATTTCTTCAAATTCCCGTTTTGTCACGGTTATTCCTCCAAGGCTTTCTAGATGTTTTGAGGGGAATTGGGTGTCAAATATTGTAAAACCGCCATAATTCACCTTGGCCATGATTGCTATCAAAGCTAATTTTGAAGCATTGGATATAAGGGAAAACATACTTTCAGCAAAAAAAGCAGAACCAAGAGCCAATCCATATAAACCGCCAACCAGTCTTTCTTTTTGCCAAATTTCAACCGAGTGTGCTAGCCCTTTGTAATGTAATATTACGTATTGATCCAAAATTGTTTGGTTTATCCAAGTATCTTTTCTATTAGCGCAATTCATAACCACATCCGTGAAACATTGATTAAAAGAGACTGAGAAATCATCTTTTCTCAAAATCTTTCTTAGGCTTTTGGAGCAATGGATTTTACCGATAGGGATTAATCCTCTTTGGTTAGGTTGGACAAACTTAATTCTTAAACTAGTACAATTCTCACCCATTGGGAACGCGCCTACCGTATAAGCCGATATTATCTTCCTGGAGAGGATTTGATTTATTAATCTTTTACTATTTGGCCTGTGAAGTTTCATTCAAGAAATTTTCTAACCAAACTATGTCATAAGTACCTTTGAGGAAGGTATCGCTTTTAAGAATTAAATCAAATAATCCTGCAGTTGTATCAACGCCGTCGATAATTAATTCCTTTAAAGCTCTTTCTAATTTGGCAATGGCTTCTTTTCGGTTTTTCCCATGCACTATCAATTTACAAATCAAACTATCATAATAGGGTGGAACACGATATCCAGTGTATAGCGCACTATCTATTCGAACGCCTAAACCTCCTGGAGCGTGATACGCATTGATCAAACCAGGGGATGCAGTGAAATTTGGAATCTTTTCAGCGTTAATTCGACATTCAATAGAATGACCGATGAAGTTAACTTCTTCTTGTTTAAATGAAAGTCCTTGTTTCGAAGCAATTCTTATTTGTTCTTTCACTAAATCAATACCAAATATTTCCTCCGTTATGGGATGCTCAACTTGGATTCTAGTATTCATCTCAATAAAATAAAAGTTCCCTGCTGAATAAAGAAATTCAATAGTGCCTGCACCTGCATATTTCAGTTTTGCAATGGCTTGTGCGCATATCAACCCAATCTCTTTTCGTTGCTTCTCATTTAGTACTGTTGAAGGAGCTTCTTCCAAGACCTTCTGATGTCTTCTTTGAATGGAACAGTCTCGTTCGCCCAAATGAATTGCATTTCCAAAACCATCTCCAAAGATTTGTATTTCTATATGCTTTGGATTTAGCAAATACTTTTCTAAATAAACCTCATCATTTCCAAATGCAGATTCAGCTTCTGTTTTAGCTGCGTGATAGGACTCAGATAATTCTTTAGGTTGCGTTACTAATTTCATGCCTCGCCCGCCACCTCCTGCGGATGCTTTAATTATTACCGGATATCCTATTTGTTTTGCGCTTGCTTCAGCCTGTTCTATAGTTTCAACTATCCCTTTCGAACCAGGAACGCATGGGACTCCCAAATCAGTCATTGTTCTTTTTGCACTCACCTTGTCTCCCATAAGACGAATATGCTCAGCAGAGGGGCCTATAAAAATAATTTTATGATCAGATAAAACTTCGGCAAAGTTCGGATTTTCAGAAAGAAATCCATATCCTGGATGCACAGAGTCTGCACCAGCAATTTCACAAGCCGCTATAATGTTCGGTATGTTTAGATAACTATCACTGGCTTTTGGTGGGCCTATGCAAACGCTCTCGTCTGCCATTTTTACGTGCATGGAATTAGAATCAGCAGTGGAATGTACTGCGACAGAGGCTATTTTTAGTTCTTTACAGGCCCTTATTACTCTTAGGGCAATCTCTCCTCTATTAGCTACAAGAATTTTTTTTAACATTTTGTTCTAATCAATTATAACCAAAGGACTTTCAAATTCTACAGGTGTGGCATCATCTATAAGTATTCGTGTGATCTTTCCAGCCTTTGGAGAAGGAATTTGATTCATGGTTTTCATTGCTTCAATTATAAAAAGGGTATCACCAATGTTTACTTTTTGGCCTATTTCTATGAACGGTTTGGCCCCAGGCTCTGGACACAAGTATACTGTGCCTACCATGGGTGAGGAAACAATCCCAGGTTGATCCTGAAAATCTGTTGGGTCACGAGTTTCTGTCGGATTAGGAGGAGGATCTGTTGTTCTGCTTACGGCATTAGAGATTCTTTGATTTTTTACTTCATCAGATTCTGTAGAATTTGATGACACAACCTTTATAAAATATCCCGAGTCTGCCCCAAGTTTTTTTTCAAATTCAATTTCAGACAAACTATTCTTTTTTGCAATATCTGCAAGCATTTCAACAAGTTTAATCTCTTCTTCAAAATCTTTGTTTTTCATATTTCTTCCAGAGCCATGTGATCATATTTGTCAAATAAGAATTTTACACGCTTATGCCAATTAAAGCTTTCTACGAGACATTTCAATTAATTCTTGCATTTCATTTTCAGAAATGAAACCCCTAATTATTTGTTCACCTATAATAAATGTTGGCGTTCCTTGTATTCTTAGAGATTCTGCTAGATATGCATTTCTGGCAATAAGTGAATTAACTTTTTCAGAATTCATGGATGTTTCTAGGTCAACTGAACCAGCGCCGGCCATTTCTGCAAATTGTTTTAAAAGCCTCATGTTTATTGGTCCTTTGTGCAAAATTAGCAGGTCTGAAAAATTCTTGTAAACTTCGTTTGATGTTTCTATCAGCACGGACAGTAAAGCTTTTGCTGCCATAACAGATTGTGCTCCCAAAATTGGAAATTCTTTTACAATGTACTGGACATCTGGATTTTTTCGCAGAATTGACCAGATTATTTCATGATTTTTTTTGCAGTAACCACATTTGTAATCAACGAACTCTACTATTTTAATTTTTCCTAATTCATTACCTGCTGTAAATGCATACTCATCATGAAAAATTTCAGAAGTTTTTGACCTAAGAACTTGAAGATCAGACTCGGCTTCCCTTTTTGCTTGTATCTCTTGATAGAGCTTAATTGCTCGAATTATAATTTCAGGGTTTTCAAGAATGTAACGCTCAACCTCAATCCCAAACAAATCTCTTTGGTTGTTGTTCTCAAATAGAGTTTCCTTCGAGGTGAAATTTTCGGAAATACTCAATCTTGGTATTACAAGTAGTAAGACTAGACTTATATAAAAGAAAGTTTTCACCGATACCGTCCTTTCTAAACTGAGATTATTTCTTCAAGTAGAATATGCTCTACAACTACTTTGGATTTTTTCTCGACCACCAACCTTTTTTGGCCTCATCACTGGAATTATTCGGCCTTTTATCCTGTTTTTTGTTAGGTGCTTTTTTTACAGCATTAGCCTTAAGTACATCTATCACCGATTTTGCAACTCTTTTCTTTTTGTTGGGTTTGGTAATAGCTTTCTCGGTAGACTTTAGGGATTTAGTCTCTGTAGAAGTCTCTTTCGCTGCACTTTTTCTTCCTATCGAGGATAAAGGTTGCGTTGTCTTTGTCTCTAGTAATTCATTATTATTTGGATCAGAAGGCGGGCTTTTTGCTGTTTTTTCCTGAGATTTGGCGCGATTTGCTCGGGGCCCTCTGTTGGTTCTTGACGCACTTCTTTTTGTTTCTTTTGTATTAACTTTGTCAGATGAACCTTTGCCTTCAGATTCTTCCTTGGGATTAGATTTTTCTCCATTTTTTATCTCACTTTGCATGTGATGAGGCTCTTCAGCATGAACTAGTGCGTTATCAATACTCTTGCTTTTTCCACTTCGTCTTCTCCTTCGTTTTTGTTTTTTGGGGTTACTGTCAGGTGCTTTGCTACTCGATTTCTCATCGGAAGACGACTCCTCAGGTGATTTTATTTCATCAGAAGTGCCAGTTTTACTGCCGTCTACTGTAATTATTTTGCCTAACGGAGTTCCATAACCTTCCTCAGAAGATTTATTCAAATCTAGAACAAAATTAGGGCTCTGGAGTGTTATGTCCGCATGAATTATTATCCTAATTTTCAACCTTTTTTCAATTGTTTCTAAGTGATTCCTTTTCTGATTCAATAAATAATTGGCCACTTCAACAGGTGCTTTAACTTCCGCTAGCTTAATACCATTGGTTGTTTTCTTATTTTCAATCGCTCTCAATATTGCTAGTGCTAAATTTTGGTTGGACCGAGTAAGTCCGGTACCATGACAATTTGGGCAGGGTTGGGTAGTTGCTTCCACCATGCCGTAGCGAAGGCGTTGACGGGACATTTCCAACAAACCAAAAGTTGATATTCTCCCGACTTGTATCCTGGCCCTATCTAATTTCAAGCTTTCTTTAATTTTTCTCTCTACAGAGACATTATTTTTTCTTTCCTCCATATCGATAAAGTCTATGACAATAAGCCCTGCCAAATCTCTCATTCTCAATTGTCTTGCAATCTCGTCAGCGGCTTCTAAATTCGTTTTTAGAGCTGTAGCTTCAATCCCACTTTCTTTCGTAGCTCGTCCCGAATTAACGTCAATCGCAACTAACGCCTCAGTAATGCCAATCACTATGTATCCGCCAGACTTCAATTGGACAGTCGGGTTAAACATTGCTGAGAGGTAATTTTCCACATTATAAAAAGAAAAAATTGGTTGAATTTTATCATAATTCTTAATCTTCTTTGCGTGTGATGGCATCAACATTTTCATATATTCTTTAGCTTCTTTAAAACCAGCTTCACCTTCTACGATGATTTCATTGATTTCTTTATTGTAGAGGTCTCGTATGGATCTTTTGATCACACTACCTTCTTCATAAATGGGACACGGGGCCATTGATTTTAACGTTAAATCTCGAATTTGTTCCCACTGTCTTAGGAGGTATTCAAAATCTCTTTTTATTTCTACCTTTGTTCTCTTTGCACCAGCAGTCCGGATAATTAGTCCCATCTTTTCTGGAATTGAAAACTGGTTGGCGGTCTCTTTTAACTTCTTTCTGTCTCCAATATTTGTTATTTTTCGTGATATACCTCCACCTTTAGCTGTATTCGGCATTAAAACGCAATATCTGCCAGCAAGGGAGATATATGTCGTTAAGGCGGCTCCCTTATTGCCTCTTTCATCCTTAACGACTTGAATTAAAAGAACCTGCCTAACCTTTATTACCTCTTGAATTTTATACTTATTCTTACGGAATTGACTTCTTCTTTTTGTTAACTTTTCTTTTTTAATCTTTTTATCAGGGTTCTCCCCATTATCTTTGCTTTTGTCTATTGACGAGGTATGTTCAGTGCTGATTTCAGGAGTATTAGAATTCAATAATTCATTTTGACCCTTGTTCATATTTGTAGACACAACATCTGTGCCTAAGTTTTCTTGAGTATTTACGGGGGCGGACGTGATTACTGCATCATCAGAGTGATTAATTGTAGCGTAAGAATCTAATTCTCCATTATTTAACTCCTCCCCATAGTCTGAGTCTAAGAAATCATCAGACTCTGTTTCTAAATCACGTTCTTCAGCAAGAAGAGCTTCTCTATCAGCTACGGGGATTTGGTAATAATCTGGATGTATTTCAGAGAACGCCAGAAAGCCATGTCTATTACCACCGTAATCAAGAAATGCAGCCTGTAAAGATGGTTCGACCCTAGTTACCTTGGCGAGAAAAATATTTCCAGCAGTCTGCTTTTTTTGACCAGATTCAAAATCAAATTCTTCTACCTGATCTCGGTCTAAAAGAACAATTCTTGTTTCTTCTTGATGCGATGCATCTATGAGCAACTTTTTTTGCATAAAATACCACCCGTGAACTAATCATGATCCGTCCCTTGAATTCATCATATTTCTTGTCCACTTTCCTGTTTTGTAATTAAGACATACTAAAAACTTTTATTCAAAAAATAGTTTAAATTTAAACTTTTTTGCAGTACGTGTCTTTAATCACAAAATTGTTTCAACTAAAAATTATCAGTGCCAAATTGATCTGGCGAAAACTTATCTTGCTTCAAAGCAGTAACTTTTTTATTACCGCTGGAATTCCTTGCGTTAATGTTAGACTGTTCTTTATATTTCTCTCAACATCCAGTTGCCTTCATTAACTACCATACTTAATTAACAAATTATTTAATAATGTCAAATTTCATCTCAAACTAACAAAAAATTAGTTGCATTGATAAGTGTAATAAGAAATCTTTATATAACTCAGTTTAGCTGTTTATTACTTGATAAAGCTGATTGTAATGATTTTACGAATTGGAAATAAGATAAGAAGAAGCTTCGTTTATCTATGTATGATATCTATTACGGTAGCTTTTTTTATAAATTCAGCATGGAATTACTATAGTAACGAATTACCTAGTGTTGATGAGATAGTTATGTATCGGCCAAAAACTATCAACACTGTTTTGGACCGTGATGGCCAAATCCTAGGAGTAATTTATGATGAAAAAAGAGAATTTGTTCCAATCACAAAAATTCCAAAGTTAGTTCAGGTCGCATTCATAAGTGCTGAAGATAAGAACTTTTATAAGCATTCCGGCTATGATTCTTTGGGTCTTTTAAAAGCATTAGTTCACTTTTTAATGGGGCAAAAATTACGTGGTGCCTCAACAATAACTCAACAGATAACAAAAGGTTTTTTACTCTCTGGCGAAAGGAGTTTCGAAAGAAAGATTAAGGAATTAATACTGTCTACTCGTTTAGAGAAAGTGCTTAGTAAAGATCAAATATTGGAAATATATCTTAATGAGGTATATCTTGGTGAGGGTGCATTCGGTATATCTGCTGCAGCATCTACGTATTTTGCCAAAAATTTGAACGAATTACTCCCGAGTGAGGCGGCTTTCTTGGCTGCTCTTCCCAAATCTCCTGAGTCGTACAGTCCTAAAAGTGAGAGGGACAATGCCATACATCGAAGAAATTTTGTGCTTACTGAGATGGTGGAAAACGGTTATCTGTCTGAATTAACGTTAGAATCGGCAAAGAATTATCCGCTAGAGACCGTACAAGGTGGAGAAATTATCTCTGGAGAAAAGCTTAAGTTACTGAAAGGGTTTCTAGCTCAAGGTTTAATTCCCGAAGTTTCTAAAATTTTAGGAGATAAGAAAATTATTCAGGGAGGGCTTACTATTCAAACTTCTATCGACCCGAATTTACAAAAAATTGCAAGAACAGCCTTAAAAAGAGAAATGGATCGTCTAAATAGAGTAAACAGTCAATTTAAAAAACCAATTACACGAATTCAGATTGGTGAAACCGAAGGAGAATTTGATTGGGTGAGCATCCTTAATGATTTGAATCTCGTCGATGTAAATTCAGATCACGACGTTGCAGTTGTGTTGCGTGTGGAGGGAGAGCAGGTTTGGGTTGGAGCCAATCGCTCCAAAGAAATAGTTCAATTACATTTCTGGGAGAATTCTAAGCCAAATTTAAAAATTGGAGATGTGGTGCATGTACAAAAGGTAAATAAAGAAAATTTCTTTTTCCCGATCAGGCCAGAAAATCAGAAAATTACTTTTGAGGTAGGAATTATTGTTTCAGATTTATTTACAGGCAAGATATTGGCATTTGATGGAGGGCCTAGCTCTCCATCAACTAGTTTTAACAAGATTACAAAAATGAAAAGACCCAGAAGAGAATTTTTAGAGCCATTTTTTTTAGCTTCAGTTCTTCAGCAAGCCATTAGAAAAGGATCCAAAAACTCAAAGACTTTTTCTCAAGAAATTAATAGTACAATTAATTTAAAGGATTTATTAGATCATATTTCATCAAAAGGTAATTCTTTGAAGGCTTCAGATTTGCAAGTTTTTGAAGAAATTTCAGCCAATCCAAGTGCACAATTTGATCGGAAACTTTTCTATGAAGAAACCTTGAAGACACTTTCAAATCTTGGGGTCATCGAACAAAGTTCAATTATCACTGATGACATAAAGATAAAGAGTAACTCGACCATTTTTGAATCCATGGCTGCATATACTATTTTTTTTTCCAATAGTAATAAACGCAAGTTGACTATGTTGGACGCGATTTATTCCGGAGAGCAAAAACTTTTTCCATATGATTCAGACAAAAAAGTATGCGACACTTGTGACCAAGATAAAAGTAATGAGGCTATTTCTGGAGTTCGCAATGTTTTGTTTGATCCCCTTTTTCTTGAAGATCAGAGAGGTGCAAATATTATTCGTAATCTCTTAAATTTTGATGAGTACGAAATCATTCCATCTTCAGATAATCAAAATAATGTGGTTTTGACTGGTAAGCATAAATTTGATCAGGAACTTAGCTTTGACTCATTGATTGGAGTTGTATCCGACAAAGTTTTTGGCTGTCATATTGAACTGGAAGAACCTAATCTGAGTTTAAATACTGACTTCGTTTCAGGTGCCTGCCTAAGTTTAGTCTCGCAGATTGTAAGTCAGGAAATGAGTCGATAAACACTATAAGAAGTATTCTGAGCTACAAAATTCGAAACCATTAGCAACGTGAGTATTGATTAATTATTGGAGATAAATTGTGAGAGCAGAAGTCTTAGAAGCAATTGAGGAAATTAAAAAGTCAATGGCAATTTTGGCAGAAAGACGAAATTTAAATCTTGCTAATGAAAGACTTCAGGAGCTCCATTTTATAACCAGTGACCCTAGTTTCTGGAATGATCCAAAGCATGCCCGTAGCATAATGAGAGAAAGGCAGTATCTAGAAAACTTTTTAGAGATATATGGGAATATAGAAAGAAAACTAAGAGAAAATATTGAATTGATAGAACTCGGAATGGAAGAGCAAGAGGTAGAAGTCATAAAAGAGGCTGAAAATAACTTATTAAAACTTAGGGAGTATGTCATTGATGCTGAGAGATCTGCACTCATGGACGGCGAGGCAGACTCAAATGACACATTTCTTGAAATCAATGCCGGTGCTGGAGGAACAGAAAGTTGTGATTGGGCAATGATGATTTCGAGAATGTATGTGAGATGGGCTGAGAGAAAAGGATATACAATAGAAATAATGTCCCAAAACCCTGGTGAAGAGGCAGGATTAAAATCTATTTCCTATAAAATAAAGGGTCTTAATGCCTATGGTTGGCTAAAGGTAGAAAGCGGTGTGCATAGGTTAGTTAGAATTTCACCCTTTGATAGTTCAGCTCGACGACATACATCTTTTTGCTCTGTATGGGTATATCCAGTTATTGATGAAGATTTTGAAGTTGAAATAAACCCATCGGATATTAGGATTGATACATTTCGATCTTCGGGTGCAGGAGGGCAGCATGTTAACACCACTGACTCCGCAGTTAGGATAACTCATCTTCCGACTGGAATTGTTGTGACTAGCTCGGAAAAATCTCAACACCAAAACAGAGCGAATTGCATGGCAGCGCTTAAATCAAGATTGTATGATTTGGAATTTAAAAGGATCAATAAGGAAATTCAGGATTCGCACGCTTCGAAAGGTGATGCAGGTTGGGGGAATCAAATAAGGTCTTATGTTTTACAACCATATCAACTAGTAAAAGATCTTAGAACTCAAATAGAAACTTCAGACACCCAAGGCGTTTTAGATGGCAAGTTGGATGACTTTTTGTTTGGTGCTTTAGCAAAAAATATTAACAGGACGTAATTATTTAAAACTTCTAAGTCAATTAACTGCTACGGGTCTTTTGGTCGTTTGTTGAGCCAGAGGGTCCTCAGATTTTTCTATGGAACCTTCGAAATGGGCTCCACTTTCTATCGCAATACTTCCATGTATAATATCACCCTCAACCTCTGCGGAAGATGTTAAATGAACTTTCTTCCCTTTTATAATGCCATATATTTTACCGTTAACAACAACTTCATCAGCTAGTATTTCTCCTTTAATTATTGCGTTCTGCCCAATGGTTAAAAGATTAGCTTTAATATTCCCTTCTACACTTCCTTCTATTTGGATATCTCCAGCCGTGTTTAAATTGCCCTTTATAAATAAGTCTGATGATAAAAGAGATGGTGGCGATTTGACCCTAGGAGGTATCATTTGTTCCTCATTGGCCAGCTTTATTTCTTCTATTGTAGTTACTTTTGATGTGTCTTCCTTAGAAGTTTTTTCTTTATCATTATAGTCTTCTTTTTTACTTGTTTGCTTCGGTTTTGAAAACATGTTCGGTCTCCGGTTTAATTCAATACAGAACTGTTAGTTCCTTTACGTCTCAATTTTAACTTTAATTAGGGATTATTTAAAGTTCATTAATTCAGGTATTATCCCCCTTGGGTAATATTTGTGCAAGCTTTCAGTACTTCT
>CACIIZ010000049.1 GCA_902586855.1 uncultured Alphaproteobacteria bacterium
CGAGCCAGTGCGACACGCTGGCGTTGCCCCCCTGACAGTTGGCTTGGATGACGTTCGCTATATGCCTCAATTTGGAGAAACTTCATGATTTCAGTCTGCCTTTGTATTATAGAAGCTCTATCCAGCCCCTTAAGTTCTAAAGCGAAAGAGATATTTTGTTGCACCGTCATATGCGGAAATAAAGCATAATCTTGAAATACCATATTCACATGACGCTTTTCCGGAGGTAATTGCGTAACGTCTTCACCGTTCAAAATGATGGATCCAGTATCAGGTTTCTCAAATCCTCCAAGTATACGAAGTGTTGTAGATTTGCCACATCCTGAGGGTCCAAGAAAGGTTACAAATTCTCCCTCAGCGATATTGAGTGAAAAATCCTCCAGCGCTACTGCGCTTCCAAACCTTTTTGAAATTTTGTTAATATGAACTATGGGTGATGAATTCATGATAACTCTCCCCTGTTGGTTCTGCGCGTAAAACGTTCAGCCCAAACTCCAATGGCGGCGGTCAATACTAGAGCAACGGTGGCAATAGCATTGATTTCAGGGGACATGCCAGACCTAAGCATTGCAAAGATCAGAACTGGTAATGTGGCTTCATAACCGCCAAGGAAGAATGAGCGCACGAAATCGTCAAAGCTTAGCAGTAGGCAAAATACACTGGCGCCCAAAATAGCGGGTACTAGGTAGGGTAGGGTGATGCGAATGAAAGCCATTAGTGGGTCTGCCCCGAGATCACGAGCAGCCTCGATTTGGCTCTTAGGCAGAGTCGATAATCGAGCCATTACAACCAGCGTCACGAAAGGAACATTATGAACTGCATGGGACCAAATAATTGCCCCCATTCCCGGTTCAATTCCCAGCCAGCGGGCATAAATGCGAAAGGCAATTGCTGAAATAATTCCTGGGACTAGGGCCGGCAGAATCATTAGGGAAAAGATTATTGACCAGCCCCAGAATTTTCTCCCTTCCAAAAGTACTGCGATCCAGGTCCCGATTATAACAGAAATTAACGTAGATGAAATGGCTATGAACATCGAAAATCCAAAAGTATAAAGTATTTCTGTATCTGAAAAAATACGTACATACCAATCTAGTGTCCAAGACCTGATTGGAAATCCTATAAATTTACTATTCTTAAACCCCATCATAATCATCAGAATTAGCGGTACAAAAATATAAAGGACAAATGACCAGTACACGCAGGCCAATACAATTCTATTACGACGATTCATTTTGCATCTCCTTTTCGTAGAGACTTCATGAGTTTTTGAAACAATCCCGTTATAATTAGAGCTGCCCCAAACATTATTACAGCAAAAGCTGCGCCGGTAGGCCATTCGTCTCCTGCATAGTGAAAAAAACCTGCAATTGTTTCAGCAAATACCGTGGTTGAGGGACCACCTAAAAGTACTGGGGTTGCATAGAAACCAGTTGAAATTAGAAAAACTAAGGTGCAGCCTGATGAGATACCTTCGATGGTAAGTGGCAGTGTTATACGACGAAACCGGGTCCAAGCTCCAGCTCCAAGATCAGCCGCCACCTCAGTATAACTTTTGGGTAGTTTTTCTAAGGATGAATAAAGCGGTAAGAGCATATAGAGTGCAGTGAGGTAAACTATGCCTAACCCCATTGAAAAACTAGTATACATGAATGGAATAGGTCTTTCAATTAATCCTAACCACTTTAAGGCAAGGTTAATAGCACCTGTGTTTCCCAGTAAAATCATTATGGCATAGGTGCGCACAATCTCTCCTACCCAGAAGGGGATTAGCAGTAGTAAGAGCATCAGCATCTGGTTTTGACGGCTCACATGACGGGCAAGGAAGTAGGCTACTGGATAAGTAAGAATAAGAGTACAAAAAGTAAATATTGCTGCAAAGGTGAGTGTTCGAAAGAATGGCATCCAGAATATGTGGTCACCAAAAAAGCGAAAATAATTATCGAGTGTCAAATATTGTGGGGTTCCCGGGGCAACTGGATAGGAATCAAGTACAGAAACTCTTGCCATCTGTAGCATGGGTCCTAAATGTTGGGTTAGGAGCCACAGTATAGGAAAAGCTGCAAGGATGATGAATTGACGGCGGGGAGATGCGGTGATAAATCTAAGTAAGGTTTGATATGGTTTCCAACTCGAAAAACGTCCCCAAAATGGCCGCCCATTTCTGGAATGCGCAACAGCATTTTTTTCACTCTCCTCCTTACCCACAAGAGACATTTGAAAAAAAACCTTTCTTATAAAACTGATATACTGGACCCACTCTGTTTAGATGTGGGTCACAGTATTTCTTAAATCAGGCAGCTTTAACTGCCTCAACAGCTGGATCTACCAAGCCATATTTCATTTTATTAGCCTCTGCACGAAAGAACTGTAAGTTAGCTATCTGCTCTTCAGGAAAAGAGGTCGATTGTCTTTCGAGGTCGGTTAGGTAATTTGAAGCATCCTTATAAGTGGATATAAATCCAGATGCCTTGGTCATAGCCGCACCAATTTCTGGAGATGCAAGGATCGCATTAAGAAATGTATATGCGTTGTCAGGGTTTGGAGCGTTATTAGCTACGTTATAGGTGTATACAAATCCATAGGAGCCCTCATTGGGTATAGTCATCCCCAATGGAAACCCATCATTTATGAGTGCAGCTGCGGGTCCATTCCAGCTATGGCCTAATGCGATATCCTGGTTTACAAACATTTGCTGTACTTCAGCACCACTATCATAGTATTTACGCACCAGAGATTTTTTGTCGATTAAGAATTGTTTAGCTTCTTCAACGATAGCCGCAGCTTTGTCTGGATCATTCATGTAAGCAACCATGTTACCGTCATAGCCCAACATTAGCATTACAATGGACATCATATCTTGAATAATATAGGCAGTTTGACCAGAATATTTTTCTGAAAAGAGGGTATTCCAAGTCATTGCCTCTTCTTGAGAAACAATTTCTTTATTGTAAGCTAGTATTTCCATTCCTGATAGAATAGGTGCACCCCATTTGTGGCCATTTATTGTCGCCCAATCACTTTCTGAAAAAGTTGGGTTTATATTTCCCCAATTTGTTAGGCGATCTGTATCCAGTGGGGCCAGAAGTTCATTATCAATAAATTGTAGAAAGCGGTGGCCAGCCACTGTCATGATATCGACTGTTGGGTTTGGAGCTTCGGCTGCTAAAAGGTTGAACTGTTTCCCTTGATCATCAACTAGCCGAATATTTATTTTTATTCCTGTTTCCGCCTCAAACTTTTTTTTGAAACTTTTAGGTACAAAATCGTTATAGGTCCAGATATTGACTTCACCGCCAGCAGCAGAGGCATGTCGTAAATATACTGGGCTAGCTAGAGCGGCACTAGTCATGGCAGCAGTGCCTAGGAAGCGGCGTCTGTTAAATCTAAATTTTGTCATCGTGGCATCTCCTTTTGATTTGGTTAGTTTGTTTCCGTACAAACTTCTAAAGACCCCCTAAAAAGGTGTCTAGTGCAACAGTCCGGTACGGGCAGCATGCTGCAAACTCTCAAGGCTATGGCACTCTAAATTAAGTGCTTTAAGCAATTCATTCTCCTTCGAAAAATCCCGGTCATACATAGCTGAAAAAATTTTGATCCCAGCTTCATGTAGGACTGCTGTACGTTTTACTAAACGTCCAAGTTCTACGGTCAGTTGGAGCCCATAGGGAACATCTTCAATTACATATCGAGTATTAATTGTAGGTGGGCCTGTTCCACCATTCCCTTTAGCATGCATTCGTTGATTCATTTCCGAAACTGATGCGATTGGTACATGAAAGCTCAAATGAAAATGCTCAAAAATTGTCTTTACTTTTAGCTGAAGTGCTTTGGCTATCGACAATCTTTCACAGTCCAACTTTTCCAAAAACCTTCCGATGCTTGGGGTTACGTTTTGACCTTGGCTCCAGACTTCACCCCGTTCCATGCGGGTAATATTTCCTAATGCAATTCCAAGGTGGTTTTGAGGATTAAGATTAGATAGTGAAATAGCTAGTAAACCTTTTCGTGGTGTGAAACGTTTGCCAAACAGCTTCTCACAAGCTAATTGAGCACATTCTGAGTATTCTTCAGGTACCGTACACAGATCTACGGAATTACGAATAGTGTTGATTTGAACCCTTTTTTGCTTCTGCCGCCGACCAGTGATAATTGTGGTTCCCCATGCAGTAATGGGTATAGATGTTCCTCGCCTTTTGAGAAGCTGTGTCAGATAAACTGCACCCAGAGAGGCGTGAGAGGATATAATTACCTGTTGATTTTTGTGAATATGCGGAGCCAACTCATCCATTGCGGTTTTGTGGCTAAAGGCAGGTCTAGCGATTATAATTACCTCGTTATTGTCCACCAACTCCTTTGCTGACTTAGCGATCCCAACCTTGAAATGTCTTTCTAGCGCCCCTTCGGCTAAAATTCCAGTTTCCAGACCATTTGTTCCGACTCCTGATAGAGACCAAAGCATTGTTTCATGGCCATAATCTGACAACAAAGCGGCTGTGCCTAATGCTATGGATCCTGATCCAGCAATTCCGACATGGAGCCGTTCGCTCATGAACCGCCCTCCGGCCGTATTGGATCCCCTAGCACATGCATTAGACGATTAGCCCAGCCAAACAGAGATGTGGAAAGAATCAAGTCAAGGATTTCATTGTCTGTTAGACCAGTCTCACGAAGAGTTGTGATGTCTTGTGCATCAGTTTCAGGAGGTGTTTCAGATAGTTTGCGGGCAAATCGAAAAATAGCGTTTTGGCGCGGTGTAAGATTTGCTTTAGAACCGTCTGAGAATAATTTATCAGTTGCTTCGGTACTCTTCGCCAATTTTGCGTGACGATCTGCATGAATGGATGCACAATACACACAATGGTTAACCATTGAGGCTGCAATGGCGCCCAATTCTCTCTCCTCTCGGGACATGCCACCTTTATCATACATTATGGAATTGAACAGAGGTGAACGTACGGCAAGGCTTTCAGCGTCATGTGCTAGCGTGAGAACATAATCAGAAACTTTGGTATTTGAGGGGGTTATTTTGAGTGCTTCTAACTGTTCGCTAGTGGCCTCTTCCTGCTTAACTGGTTTTACTCTTGGTTTCCAAACGGGAACGCGACGCGTAAATTTCCTTATAATATGATTCATGAAAAGATCCCACTCATCATGCGTAGCCCTGACACAACCCGTGTTTGATATGCTATAAAACCTATTAGCTGGCATAGTTTCACTATATCTTTGTCAGTGAAACCCGACTGTTGCAAGTTCACAATATCATCTGCTGTAACATTCCTCGTAGAATTTGCTGCCTTGTCAACAAAAGTAATCAATGTGTCCCAATTTAGACCATTTGGAAGTTCTGGATGATGCGAATTTTCTGTTATACCTGCACCTTTCAAATAGTGAAATTTCAAATTTGAATCACCTGCTTGTTCGGCAATTCGTCCTGCTAACCAAGCTCTTAATTCATGGGAAAAAACACCAAAGTCTTCTGGTCGCAGCACAGTATCTTCTGCCATTTGGGTCATTTCAAATACTTGGGTGCGAGTCCTGGCAACGGCCTCAACCTGGTTCCCAACACTTACACTCGCTACAGATAATACCGTGGTTTCTAGTATGTTCATGCCACTTTTCCTTGATTTATATTCGACTCAAGCTCTGTAGGCTTCCATTCATCTCCAAGTAGTTCAGGCTTTTTATAATTTAATAGGAATTGCCAATGCTTCTCTACATCTTCGGAATATAGTGCCGCACCTATTCCTCGTGCAAGCCAGGCGGCCCCTTCGCTAATACCAGGAATATCACCACTTACCTTGCCAAGGCTTGCCGATGCGCCAAAATTAAAGCAATGTACATTGTTCAACCAAGAAGCAGTATTTTTTTCTTTCTCACAAAAGCTGAAATCATGATTTAGGTATGGGAATTGCCCGAGTTCCGTATTTTCCTCGCCCTTTGGAGGGGAGTACACATCTTTCCACAATAATATATTCCGAGCAGTGTCACCAAACTCAGTACGAGCCAGTGGATCAATGTTAAAACCTGTTCCAAGAATAATAAAATCTGCTAGGTATGAGGTTCCATCAGTGAAAGAAATGTTTGCTTTTTGACCCTGCCTGTCAATCTTTGTTATTTCTTTTTTAAAATGAAAATAAGCATTCTTGTGACGGCTCACGCGTAGGGTCGATCCTCGTGGTGGTGGAGTTTGTGTCGTAAAGGAATATTGCATAAACCGCCACCGCCATTTGTCAGGCAAAGCGGCATAACCTGCCGTGAAACCAAAGTTACCAATCCCCATCATTTTATTAACTGTGGGCATTTTGTCCCGACGTATCAAATGGCGCACCTCGGTAGCGCCATTCTCTAGGGCCTCTGCGGCGTTATCCACCGCCGATGCCCCGACGCCAATTACTGCCACAAACTTGTCTCTCAACGATGAAAAGTCAATTTCATCGGCGCTGTGCGCCCAAAACTGCTTTGACAAGTTATCAACGAAATTAGGGATATTAGGTCCCCCAGTTCCATCTCGGCCTGTTGCAAATATTAGTTTTCGACATAGGATAATTTCATTTTTTTCTCCAGAAACCTCAAGTCGCAAGAGGTTTCCTTGGTGCGTAACATGGTTTAGGGATACCTGATTTTCAATTGGGACATTAAGTATATGACGGTACCATCGCAGATAGTCCATCCACATTGGACGTGCGATCTTGTCCAAGGAATTCCATTTCTCTGCCCCAAATTGCGATCTGTACCATGCCTGAAATGTAAGTGCACCGTGGCCAAAAGCGGGCCCTGTTAGATTCTTGGGGGATCGCAAGGTCTCCATTCTTGCATAACTCAACCAGGGTCCTTCACAACCTTTTTGTGAACGGTCAAGGACTCGAATATTTTGCATACCGCCGATGGTAAGTGATAACCAGGCTAACATGCCACACATACCACCTCCTACGATAACAATATCGGTCACTCCTTTGCGTGGTGGCACCCAATTTTTACCAGGATATAGTAAACAGTCAAAATCTGCCTTTAGCCGAGCTTCAATTCCGGGAAGACCAATATCGTCGAAATAATGTGAATCTAACGGTTGCATCAGAGTTCACCCTTCATTCTATTCTTAGATATAATAATACAATCGTACCAGTACAGACAAAAGTTATCAACATTGGATGTTCAAGAGAGACACTTTTGAGAAGATTTTAAAATTGGTGATAAAGTAAATTTCCTATTTGGAACTAATTTTGATAGATAAGAGTACATTTATTACTAAAGATACATTGCAGTCATTCGAGTAATTTCTAGCGTGCGGTCTGGCACATTTATGTTAAAGGGGCGCTACAACCTAAAACCAAGTGGGACTTCCCACTGTGGGGACACCTTTCTAGGTTCTTATAGAATATTCTACTATTTTCTACTTAGCCTAATTAGATTAAGTGGAAGAAACTAATGCTAAAAAATTTAATTACACTAATATCCCTAGATAATATTTTACCCAATCCCTTCATATACGTAGTTTTCAGTTGAGATGTCTCCATGCCAGACATAAATAGACATGAATGCCTCGTTACCTGTGCGATTAGCATGCTTTACCATTGAAGGGTGTAGGGAGCGGTCACCAGTGCTGTGAAGAAGATATGGTTTCTTATCAACTTGCCAATAGGCCTTCCCAGCAATCATTATATATATTTCATCTGCTGGATGAGTCCTTGCCCCATATTCAGTATTTGGAGGCATTCCATAAAGGCCTATGCGAATGATATTGGATTTAACCAAACCCGTGGGGCCAACCAATTCAACATGAGCTTTGGCGACACTCTCGCGGATATAAATCTGGTTATCTGAGGTGGATGGAGGTTCCCAATTAAATGGAGTTCTTAAAATGGTTTCGCAAACCTGATGAGCATCTGCCCGGGTCATTACGTCAACAATGCTTTTATCCAAATGTTTTACATTGGTGGGAAAATATATGCCGTCACGTATATTTTTAAGGGTCCATTTAGCAAGTGATTCTAACTCATTATCAGTACAAAAAACCTTTGCTAATTCTTTGAAAATAAGATTCGAAGAGAGCATAACTTCTCCAATGATTAAATCACAATAGTCTAAACGCTTTATATCTCCAAAATATTATACTCGAGGGAAAAGGGTCTAGTAATTATCTCTTCCACTATTTTTGCATCTATGCCTTGCTTAAGAGCATGTTGCTTCACGATTTCACGGATAATTATCTGGTTCTGTGGGCTGATTTCACTGTTCGAAATTGATAACTTGGTGGGATGTGAGTTCTTATTGGACGATAGTTCCTTTCCCTTTTCTTGATGGCCAAAAATCCTATTCCAACCTTCCCGATATTCAGGAGTGGATACGCTTGAAAAATGGCTAATCGAAGATTGAGAAGCAGATTTATTAGCAGGACTTGTCTTTGTATTATGAGCCTCCTTAGCGCTGTTCTCACTAGATTTATTGCTGTCAGTTTTTGGATTAGTTTCCGTTTTAGCTGAGTTGGTTTCTTTCTTTTTGGGAGTGGACTGATTCATCTGAAAAGTGGCTACCTCATTAAAATTTAATGACAATTAACACAATTAAAAAAATATAGAACATTTTTTTAGGATAAAACAGTAATTTGGTGATCAGAATTAGCCACTCTGATCCGACTAGGGGATTTACTTTAGCAGATACCACTTAGTAAAATGAGTTTAACAGTCAAGGCATGATTATTGGTTACTTGATGGGACCGCAGAGAATAATTTTCAAGGGAAGTAATGCAATTGAATAAAGAATATTGCTGGGATTAATACTAACGATAGGCAAGTTGATACAATGACTAAGCCTGCTACGGTAGTAGCGTCAGCTCTATACTTACTTGCAAGGAGATAAGAGGTCACCGCTACTGGAGTTGAAATTTGCAACAAGAGAATCCAAAAGGAAATCTTGTCTAGTGAAAACAAGTGACCAACAACTATCCCGGACAAAATACAGATTAAAAATTTTAGTATACTGAGAGTAAGAGCATTTTTAAGATCTTTAGCTTCCAAGCTCGCCACGGCCACCCCAAGTGTGATTAACATCAGTGGTATTGCCATTTGAGCAAATAAATCTAAGGTTGAAGTCAAGAATTGTGGCGTGGACCAACCAGTAAGTAAAAAGATCGCGCCGAGAATTGTTGCAACCAGTAGAGGCTCACTCTTTAGGATTTTAAGTGAGATGGGGTTCGCTGATACAAACCAAATTCCAATCGAAAATGATAAAATAGCGGTAATGGAGAAGATTATAACCGCATAATCTAGACCAACATCTCCAAACGATAAGTAAGCCAATGGCAATCCTATGTTACCTGTATTTCCAAATACGAGAGGGGCTAAATATGTCTGGGAATTCATATTCCTGAATCTGATGAAACAGAAAAAAATTAGCATTACTATGAAATAAGTTGAAAATGTTGCGGTTCCGAGAATAATGATATTTTCTGTTTTAATGGTTGTGCCCATCAAAGATACAAAAACTAAGCAGGGTACAGCTATCATAGTGCTAAGGCGTGTCACAAATTTGATAGGGTATTCAAATCCTAACCTAACCCAGAGGAACCCTAGAGCAGCAAGAGAGAAAACTGGGAATATTACTTCTAAAACTTTTAAAACTGTCATGTAGGTTTACCATAGAAATAATAATTGATATTCTTAGACTTAGAGGGAAAATATAAGTATAAACATTTTCGAGAATTTCATGTCTTCTTTTAGTTGAAGATTTGATTGGTGAATTAACGATTCAGGCACATTACTTCTTTATTTTGTCTGTTAATCAATGTTTTGAATCACGTCAATAATATATTGAACAAATCTTACTGGGCTGAGATCTTCTAAAAAAATCTTATAATATGTCGTAAAGGTTCATTGAGATTACCTTTCTTAACTGAAAGGTGGGTTAGGGTTAGGGGCATACATTATTTTTGAGCGGATCCTATATTGTTTCGAGAATGAAATTGGGACGATTGTTTAAGAGTACCTTTTGGGTTTAGCTAATAGATGACGGAGGAGCTAGTTAGAACTCAGCAGAAAATCGGAAGCAATAACTCCTATAATGGAGGAATTCCTTTTGCAGTTTTTCTGAAAGTCAGTAAAATAAATACCAGATTAAGATTATGCCTATTAACCATATGCTGGTTAGACTAATCCAATACCATTTCACCAATATACTTTCACTGACTTTGAGAACGCTATAAAGTTTTAGAAAAAGTTTCATGTGCCTATACTGTTGATCAAATTGTGCCAATTTTATGTTAGGTTAATCGGTAACTAAGCTAAATTACTTTGGTGGGTTTCCCGGTATTGGCAACCCAATTAATGAGTGATGTGCCCTCGCATATTGTGGAGGGTATGCGCATTCGGTGGAGAAGACTTCAGCGGCATGCCAAGTCCACCTAGGATTGTATAACATGCCTCTTCCTATAGCTACCATGTCAGCTTGCCCAGTGGCGATAATAGACTCGGCTTGGAGGGGTTCATTTATTTGTCCAACTGCTATTGTCAATAGCCCAGTTTGTTTTTTTATTTCAGCAGCAAAACCAGTCTGATATGCAGGCCCAGACAATATTTTTTGTTTTGGGGAGTTACCTCCGCTAGAAACATCTAAAAAGTTGCAGCCTAATTTTTTCAGCTCATCGCTAAACAAAAGTGCTTCTGTAAGATCCCAAGTTGACTCTTCAATCCAGTCCGTAGCAGAGAACCTGACGCCAAGAGGAAAGTTTTCTGGAATGGAATGTCTTACGGCGTTAAAGATTTCTAGTGGAAATTTCAATCGTCCTTCTAATGTTTGACCATATTCATCTGTACGAGTATTACTTATTGGAGAAAGAAACTGATGTAAAAGATAGCCGTGTGCCATGTGCAGCTCAATAACATCAAAGCCAATTTTCACGGATCTTTTTGCCGCCGTCACAAATGACTTCAATATTTTTTCCAAACCTAAAGTATCTAATTCACTAGGTGAAGGCCAATTAGAGGAGTAACTTTCTGCTGAAGGTGCAACCGTTTCCCAGCGTTGATCATTCCCCTCCTTCAGGGGTAGCCCACCTAGCCATGGTATTTCGGTGGATGCCTTTCGTCCTGCGTGGGCAAGTTGAATTCCAATCTTTGAACTTCCATATTTTTTGAAGAATTCGACTATTTTTCCCAACTCTCTTTCATTTTCATCAGAATATAGGCCCAGACAACCGGGTGTTATTCTTCCTGTCTCCTCAACTGCAGTAGCTTCTGTAAAGACCAGTCCAGATCCAGATACACAAAATTGTCCCAGATGCATGAGATGCCAATCCGTTGCGGAGCCATTCGTAGCTGAATACTGACACATTGGAGCCACAACTACTCTATTATTGATGATCAAATCACCGATTGAAATTGGCGAAAAAAGCTTAGTCTTCATTGCAGATTCCCTCTAACTAACTTAAATAAAATATGAAAAAATTAACTTGTTAAATTTGAAAATG
>CACIIZ010000050.1 GCA_902586855.1 uncultured Alphaproteobacteria bacterium
GAAAAATTTCTGATCCCTGTCGGATCTTTACTATTAGGAAGGTGTCAGAAAAGAATTCGAATGATAGGCCAAGAGAAAATATTTCACTTAGAAAACCAGACTACGCAGAGCCTTCGTAATATAGCACGTACAGCTGCCAAGCAAATCAAGGTTGGCGATATAATTCTTTTGAGAGGACCAATTGGTGTTGGTAAGACTTTTTTTGCGAGACATTTTATCACTGAAGTTTTAAAGATTCAGGGGGTCTGTGATGAAGTTCCATCGCCTTCTTTTAGTTTAATTCAGGCATACGATACTATAAGGCCTAACATTTTCCATGTGGATCTATATAGACTCTCTTTCCTAAATGAATTAGAGGAACTCGGTTTAGAAGAGCTCTATGATGGCTCAGTAACTTTGATTGAATGGCCAGAGAGACTTGGGGACAAGTTGCCTGCTAGGTTTTTAGAAATAGATTTCGTCTTTAATTCGAGTATAGAAAATTCAAGGGATATAACTATTTTCTTTGAGGGGAAGAATTGGGATCATATTTGGAAAATGTTCAGATGATTTTTTAGATAAAGGAAGAGAATGTGAATTTTGTTTGTTATGATTTTGAAACAACGGGTAGAAATAGTGTTTGGGACCAAATAATTCAAGTTGGTGCAATACTTACTACCGAAAATTTTGAAGAAATTGAGACTTTTGAAATTTCATGTACCTTAAAACCTGGTACTATACCCGAGCCTGGTGCATTAATGGTCAATGAGCAATTACCGGGTGAGAAAAGCAACTTATCCCATTACAGCTTTGTAAAATTAATGAGTGAAAAATTTTCTAATTGGGCTAATTTATATGGTCCGCTCGCTTTTATTGGCTACAACTCAATCAATTTTGACGAGGAATTTCTTAGAAGAACACTTTATAAAAACCTATTTCCCCCATTTTTAACGACAACTCATATCAATGGGGTAGCTGGTAGGAGAGGGGATATAATTAATATAGCGCGGATGGCAAACGTATTTTATCCAGGAACTTTAAAAACCACATTTAGTGAAAAGGGTAAAGAAGTTTATAAGTTGGGCCAACTTGTTAGTGATAATGTTCTCTCTGAATTTGTTACAAGACTGAAGTTTCATGATGCGCTTGATGATGTAAGAGCAACTATAGAAATAGCCAAGATTATCAAGAATAAGGCACCCAAATTGTGGAATTCTGCCTTAATTACTATGAACAAAACGGATGTTTTGAAATTTGTTAATACTGGAAATATGTTTTTGTCTAGCGAATTTTATTTTGGCATATCGCGTATTTATATTGTTAGTTTTATATGTGAAGGCCCAAAAGGTACTTTGAAGGTTTTTGATTTAAGAAACGATCCCAGCCAATTTGTAGGATTAGAATATCAAGAATTAAAAAGAATAATAACTGAAGCTAAACCAAGAGTTATTCGGTCAATTGTTCAGAATAAGCACCCTATTCTAATGCCACCAGAGCCAGACTTTATTAGTGCAGCTGTCGGTTATGAAAATCTTGGAATTGATGAATTAAATAGAAGAGCTTGTTTGATCAAGGATAATGTTGAACTTCACAGTATTTTACAAAGGTTAATTTTTGAAGACCAAGAGGACAGCTTAGAGGATCAATCGGATAAAGAACCTGAGGAATGTATTTATAGTTATGGATTTGCAAGTTCCCATGAAAAGTCCCTTATGAGTAAATTTCATGCAACTGATTGGAAAGGAAAATTAGAGATAGCAGAACAATTTCAAAACTTACGTAATAACGATTATCAATCATCTCAAAGGGGTAAAATATATAGTGAATTTGCGAAACTGATTGTTTATGAAGAAAAACCTGAAATATTAAGTGAATTAGAAAAAAAGAAAATAAAGAAAAAATTAGCTGATAGGATATTTTATTCTGATACAGATGGTGTTAAATCTCCCTGGAATAATGTAGCTAGGGCCCATATGCAGATAGAATCTCTTGGGGTTAATTTAGAAGCAGAAGGAAAAACAGAAGAGAGTAATGAGTTAATATTCTTGTATAAGGTAAAAGATCTAATTGAAAAGATTGAAAATGAATTTGAGGGATCTTAGATCCATGATATGGTTTTGATAATAAAATTTTAAAGAGGTAAAAATGGGAATCACGCAAGTAACAGACGATAATTTTGAAGAAGAAGTTTTAGGTTCATCTATTCCAGTGGTTGTTGATTTTTGGGCAGAGTGGTGTGGGCCTTGTAAGCAAATTGCACCTGCACTTGAAGAATTGGCGTCTGAGTATGAGGGAAAGATTACAATTGCAAAGGTCAATGTGGATGAAAATCCCTTATCACCAGGTAAATTTGGAGTTCGAGGAATACCTGCCCTATTTTTTTTCAAGAATGGTGAAATGGTTTCATCCAAAATTGGTGCCTCTCCGAAGGTAGCGCTTCAGTCTTGGATAGAAGAAAATAAGTGAGTCCATGATTTTCAGAGGAATTCAGCTGAATTCTGCTTGAGGAAGTGTCCAACTAAATATAGAGAACCTGTAATCAAAATTCTCTTAGGAAGTATTGGCTTTTCTGCCTTGATATTTTGTAATGCAGACTTTATGTCACTTGCCACCACAGATGGTATTTCCATTCTTGTTGCAGTTTGAGCAATTGTCTCTCTATCTTGAGCATTTATTTCCTCTGGAATATTGACTGCGATCAATTTGTGAATACTGGAACCAAAAGGAGCTAAAAATCCTTGTAGGTTTTTGTTTTTCATGATTCCTAAGATTAGAAAAAAAGTACTTGGTTTTAGTTGTTTAATCCAAGTAGCAATGGCGGCACCTGCAGCAGGATTATGTCCTCCGTCTAGAAATAATTCTGCAGTAAATCCCAAATTAGAAGGACTTAATTTACCTTTTGTTATTTTTTGTAATCTACCTGGCCAGTGAACCTTTGTTATGGCATCACTTACATTTTGGTCAGAACAACCGAGCTTATATAGTGCCATAATTGCGACTCCAGCATTATCGACTTGATGAACTCCTGTTAGTTTAGGCATTGGTAAAGTCAGATTTTTTTTTGAATTTGAAAATAAAAAGGAAGAATTTATGGGTTCGACATGAAAATCCTCATTCTGAGTGATAGTGGCACAATCTAGCTTTTGTGATCTTTCTTTTAAGACTTGCAATACATTTCGATTTTGTTTTGCAAAGATAACAGTTGTTCCAGGTTTCAAAATCCCAGCTTTTTCTGATGCTATTTTTATTAAACTATTCCCTAAGAAATCTTCATGATCCATCGAAATTGGTGTAATGATTGAGAGGTGAGATTTTGTGACAACATTTGTTGAGTCTAACCTTCCTCCCAAACCAACTTCTAAGATGGTCCAATCCGCTTCGTTCTGAGAAAATGCAAGAAAAGCTATGGTAGTAAGCAATTCAAAAAAACTTAGGTCCTCTTCATTATTTGCTTCGATACAGTGATTCAGCAGAATTTCAAAATAATCTTGTGAGATTATTTGACCTGCGATTCTTATTCGCTCTCTCATTTCAGTTAAATGAGGAGAAGAAAAAACATGGACTTTTTTTCCGTTTGCTTCCAGACCTGCTCGAATGAAAGCAATAGTTGATCCTTTTCCATTAGTTCCCGCAACATGGATAACGGGTGGAATCCTTTCCTGAGGGTTACCTAATCTTGAAAGAAGTTTAGTTATTCGTATCTTATTTAGATCTAATCTCTTTGGAAATGGTTTGAAGAGGTTTTTTAATTTCTCTTCATAAGTTTTTTTACTTTTTTTTGTCAGTTTGGAATTTTCCAGATTTGTTAAAGTTTCTACTTTGATGGATTGAGACCTTTTCTTCATTTTTCCTAATATTGGCTCTTATAGCTCTAGGTTTTTTCATTAAGATATGAAGCGAAAGGATCAACTCATCCTTAATTTTATCTCTACTTAAAACTTGATCAATCATCCCATGCTCAAGAAGGTATTCAGACTTCTGAAAACCATCGGGGAGTTTTTCTCTAATTGTTTGCTCAATTACTCTGGGGCCTGCAAAACAAATGAGAGCATTAGGTTCTGCTAGGGTAATGTCTCCTAGCATAGCATATGATGCGGTGACTCCACCAGTGGTTGGATTTGTTAAAATAACTACGTATGGTATGCTGGCTTCTCTCAGAGACTGAATTGCAACTATAGATCTAGGCATTTGCATTAGGGATAATATGCTTTCCTGCATTCGTGCTCCACCTGCTGCTGAAAAAATCACAAAAGGAGTTTTATGTTTTAAGGAATTATTTACGCCTGCTAAAATACTATTACCGACTGCCATACCCATTGAGCCCCCCATGAAAGTAAAATTCTGAACAGCTACAGTTACTTTAAGTCGGCCAATGTCACCCATTGCAACAATCATGGCGTCTTTCTCCCCCGTGCTTTTTTGGGCCTCTTTTATTCTATCAGTGTATTTCTTTGTATCTTTGAATTGAAGAGGATCTTCCAATACGTCATCAGACTCTATCAGAGAATATATGCCCCCATCAAAAAGAGATATTAACCTATCCTGTGGAGAGATTTGCATATGATATCCACAGCCACTGCAGACATTGAGGTCATCTTTCACCTCTCGATGGAATAACATCATTCCACATCCAGGACACTTCGTCCAAAGATTTTCTGGAGTATCTTTTTTAGAAAAAATGGCATTGATTTTTGGACGAACGTAATTAGATATCCAGTTCATTTTAATTCTCACTCCTGATGTCTCGATACATAAAGGTTACTAAAGTTTTTTGCAATAATTTTGCGATGTTGCAACTTTTTATATTTAGATTTAATTAGATATTAATATATGGATAATCTATTATTAGGTTGCTAGTTGAATCGATTTTGATGGAAAAATAGATGAATAGATACTTCAAATTCTTGGATGTGGGCGGATCAGCGTACAAGACCTTGTTTCTACTTTTTTTCCTGTGCTCATGCGCAAGTAATCAGGTTTTGGATATAACGAAATCTGCAAATTATAAAATTGGGGACTATAAGGTTTATATTAATTCCCCAAAAGGTTATTGCATTAATGGACTATCTCATGTGGGAAAGAAAAATTATTTACAATTTGTACTTACAGATTGTGTCGATGAATCATCATATTTTGATTTAAAACGAAGACCAATATCTTCAATTATTTCTGTAAATATTTTGTACAAACCCGAATTAAAATATTTCAATGGGACATCTGATTTGGTTGAAACAGCTGGAGGTAAAAAGATCATTGAGAATCTGATGCGTGGCAAGGGGTTAAAAGTAAAGAATTCTTATATTAAAGCTGATGTTCTCTTTCTGTCATTACAAGAAATGAGCCCTAACATTGAGTTAAATACTGGAAAAAATTTTTGGAAAGCTTTTAAAGTAAAGGAGGATATCTTGATGATATTAACAACTTATGGTTTTTCGCAGAAAACTAGTAACTTAACAGCTAGTAAAGATCTAGAAAGAAAACTCAAAGCTATGATTAATTCAATTAGCATTGTTAAATCTGATCCTAATAAGTCATCGTAAATCTGAGCATGTTGAGAATAGGAATATCTAAGTGAACAAATTTCCAAATCTTTTTAGAAAACTAGATCTTGGATTCCTGGAGTTGAACAATAGGATCATAATGGGTTCTATGCATACAGGACTTGAGGAGTTAGGTGATTGGAACCGAGTAGCGGAATTTTATAAGTCTCGTGCAGTTGGGGAGGTGGGTTTGATAATAACTGGAGGGATTGGTCCTAATCTTGAAGGTTCAGTTCTTCCTGGTGCAGCAGTCATGTTCCACGAAAAGGATGTTAAGAATCATAACCTGGTAACAAAATCGGTTCATGATGCGGGCGGAAAAATTGCTATGCAAATTTTGCACGCGGGTCGATATGCCTATTCAGATAAAGCTGTTGCGCCAAGCCCTTTAAAAGCTCCAATATCTCCATTTATTCCATCTGAATTGGATGAAGAAGGCATAGAGAAACAGATTTCTGATATTGCTAACTCAGCATATTTAGCAAAATGTGCAGGTTATGACGGTATAGAAGTTATGGGTTCAGAAGGATATTTAATTAACCAGTTTTTAGTCCGACATACTAATAAGAGGGAAGACCGCTGGGGAGGAGTGTATGAAAATAGAACAAGGTTCCCTTTGGAAGTAATTAAGCGCATTAGGAAAAGAGTGGGAAAAAATTTCCTCATAATTTATAGACTTTCACTTATCGATTTAATTCCAGATGGATCTTCTTGGAATGAAGTGGTGTATTTAGCAAAAAAAATAGAGAGTGCTGGAGCCAATATAATTAACTCGGGAATAGGTTGGCATGAAGCTAGAATCCCAACCATTGCGACATCTGTTCCAAAAAGGGCTTTTTCTTGGGTTACAAAGAAGTTATATGGTGAGGTTTCAATTCCAATTATTGCCTCTAACAGGATAAATTCACCCATAGTAGCTGAAGCTGTTTTAGAAGAAAAGTGCGCAGATTTGGTCTCTATGGCTAGACCTTTCTTAGCAGATCAGGATTTTGTTAGAAAGGCAAGAGAAGGAAGAGAAAAAGAAATTGTACCCTGTATAGCTTGTAACCAAGCATGCTTAGATCATGCTTTTTCGATGAAACTTACCAGTTGTTTAGTGAACCCGCGGGCCTGTCATGAAACAGAATTAGTTTATCATAAAACAGATGGATCCAAAAAAATTGCAGTAGTTGGTGCTGGCCCAGCAGGCATATCATTTTCGATCACTGCTGCTCAGAGGGGTCATTCTGTGACGCTCTTTGAAGAAAAATCGGAAATAGGAGGTCAACTTAATTATGCAAAGATGATTCCAGGAAAAGAAGAATTCTTTGGTTTGATTGATTATTACAAGAATGAAATAAATCGTCTTGGTGTGAATCTTAAAACAGGTATCAAAGCTAATAAAGCCAATTTATTAGGATTCGACCGTATTGTTTTGGCTACAGGCGTAAATCCGAGAAAGAGTAATATTCAAGGTTTAGAATCAGCCCAGAATGCATTTACCTATCAGGACGTATTTGCAAAGAGAATTGATATAGGAAGGAGAATTGCAGTAATAGGAGCCGGTGGCATCGGATTTGACATAGCCGAATATCTTTTAAAATCCGGAACAAGTTCTACTTTAGATTTGAAAAAATGGCTTGATGAATGGGGAATAGTAGATCCAGGACTTGAACGCGGAGGGTTATCTCTTGAAATGGGTGAGATTCAGGGGTCAGATAAAGAGATATTTCTTTTACAGCGAAAAAAAGAAAGGTTAGGTAAACGTCTAGGGAAGACAACTGGTTGGATACATCGTATGTCCTTAGCAAGGAAAGGTGTCCAAATGTTAGCTGGTGTAAATTATGAAAAAGTTATTCCAGAAGGTTTGGTTGTAAGTTTTGGGAAAGAAAATGGGGATCAAAAAGTTTTGAAAGTGGATACTATTATTGTTTGCGCAGGGCAAGAGCCAGAGACACGACTAGCAAAATCTCTTTTGGACTCGCACATAGATTTTCAAATTATTGGAGGGGCGGAAAACGCTAGCGAATTAGATGCAAAGCGAGCAATCGATCAAGGTTGTAGGCTAGCAGCCCAAATCTAATTCTTGAATTCTTCAGATGCCTTTAGCAGGGCTTTAGTTATGTTGGGCTCAGACATTGCATGGCCAGAACAATTAGCAAGGATCAGCTGGGATTTTTTCCATGCTTCATGAACTTTAAAGGCTGTCACTGGTGGGCATACCATGTCATATCTGCCTTGAACAATAACCCCAGGTATATTTTTTAATTTATAAAGTTCTGAAAATATTTGATCATCTTTTTTTAGAAAGCCCTTATTGTAAAAGTAATGATTTTCTATTCTTGAAAATGCTAAAGCATAATCAACAGGTGGTGGTGAAGTAATTTCTGAGCCCTTTATAGTAGCTAAGGAGTTTTCCCAAATAGTCCAAGCAAGCGCAAATTTCTCTCTAACTTCTTTAGACTCATGAAATAATCTTTTTTTGTACGCTTTTATAAGATCATGTCTTTCAACTGGAGGGATGATATTAGAGAAATCAGACCATCGGTCTGGCCAAAAAACACTAACACCTCCTTCGGAATAAAACCAGTTTAATTCTCTTTGAGTCATAGTAAATAATCCGCGTAAAATCATACCTAGGACATGATTGGGGAACTTTTGAGCATAAACTAGAGCTAGAGTTGAACCCCAACTCCCTCCAAAAATAAAGAATTTTTCTATTTCAAGAATTCTTCTAATTTCTTCAATATCATTTAGCAGATGCCATGTTGTATTATTTTTGACTGCTGCGTGTGGTTTTGATCTTCCACAGCCCCTTTGATCGAACAAAATAATACGGTAGTAATTTGGATCAAAATATCTTCGCATATTTGGATTACAACCGGCCCCAGGTCCGCCGTGTAAAACTAAAATTGGTACACCCTTTGGGTTTCCACATTGTTCAAAATAAATTCTGTAACCATCGTTTGTTGACAAGATTTGAGTGAAAAACGGCTTAATGTGAGGGAAGAGTTCATCTTGAGAAATCTCTCGTTTATTATTTTTTTGTAAATTCATGGTTGATGAAAAGATCCCAGTGCTTAGATTTATAATTAAAAGGTATGGTATTCACTATGAAAAATCTAGATGAAGTAGACAAGGAAGAAATTCTAAAATTTGAATTAATGGCAGAAGAATGGTGGAACCCAGAAGGTAAGTTCAAGCCTCTGCACATGTTAAACCCTTGCCGTCTAGAATATATTATTGGTCAAATAAAGGCACATTGTCATTGTAATTCAGATAAGCTTAAACCATTCCAAGACCTTAGGATTTTAGACATCGGTTGCGGAGGAGGATTATTGACAGAACCGATGTCCCGTTTGGGAGCAGCTGTAGTCGGGGTGGATCCAGTTGATAAGAACATTCGTGTTGCAAAAGTGCACGCAGACCAGCACGGATTGGATATTGACTATAGGGCTTGTACTGCAGAGGAGCTTTTGAAAAACAATGAAAGGTTTGACGTCATATTGAACATGGAGGTAATAGAACATGTGCCCCACCCAGAAAAATATTTAAAGACTTGCTCAGAATTATTAAAACCAGGGGGCATAATGACTTGTTCAACCATAAACAGGAATTCTAAGAGCTATCTTTGGGCGATTATCGGAGCAGAGTATATTATGGGATGGCTGCCCAAGCACACTCATGATTGGAAAAAATTTATTACGCCAGAGGAGCTAGAATCATTACTAGTTGAGAGTTGTTTAAAATTAATTGATACTAAGGGCTTTGTTTTCAATTTTCTCCAATGGGATTGGAGATTATCTGCCGAAGACTTTTCAGTAAATTACGTGATCACGGTCATCAAAAAATAGATATTTTTTAAATTACTGTGGATAGCCAGATTTCATCCAGTTTTCCAATTTCGTCCGTATCAAACTCTTTCATTTTTTTCCAGTATCTTCCATCTTCCACAAAATAGCCCAAATATTTTTCTTTGCTTAGAGCCAAGTCCACTTTTTTTGGTCTAATTTCTCGTGATGGAGGTTTCTTGTTATGGTAAAGATCCGTTATTTTTTGTCTGGGGTAGACTAAGTTACTTGCAGGACGCTTAGACAAATTCACTATTGTACAACCTTGATTTAACGCTAACGCTTCTAGTCGGGCAGATTTTGCTCGAAGGTTCTTTAGAGTTTTATCCTTTCTTAGAGGATCGGCCTTACCTTTTCCATAAAAATGTGTCTTGCTTCCCTCGTAAATCATGTCACATCCGATATACGCAATTAAATTGGGTTTCAATGTGTACAATGCCCAATAACCTGCTGTGAAAGCCATAGTTCCCCCAGCATAAACAAATCCCCCAAAATGATTTTGCGCAATGACATATTCTTTTGCTGAGTGAAGTGTCTGCTTCATATTAGCTTTTGGTCTTTTTTCGGTAGGAAAGTCCTCTGGAAAAATGCAATGACTCCAATCGGGTCGAATCTTCCAGGCATTGTTAATGACCACTATATAGTCAAATGGTGGGTTAGACCATCCTTTCGCACTAATGGAGTCAGGAGCACTCCCCATAATTAACACTCTTTTTTTCATACCAATTTAATCACTAAGTATATGTCTAAGTTGTCGTATGATGGGAAGAACTGAGTCAGCTTTTTCTTGACCAAGCTTATTGATAACTTTTGCTAAAACGGGTGTAATTGTATTTATGGCGCTACGTTGCGCCTCTAGTCCGGATTCACTTATTGTAACCTTTTTTCTTCGAGCATCGTTCTGGTCTGGTCTGATATGAATATAGCCGGATGTTGCCAGTCTTGAAAGAGTATTGGTCATAGCACCTTTTGTTACATGAAAACTTTTTGCTAGCTGCATCGGGGTTTTTTCGTTTTTTACTGAGGAAAGATGGTTTAAAACTGAGAGATGTGATATTGCCATTCCTTCAGGTAAAGATTTTGCAATTTGAGCTCTGATCAATTGATCTACTGTAGTTATTTCTGCAAATAATATTAAAGGAGCTAAGTTTGTCATGGGTATTTACAATTAAAAACGAAAGTAAAGATAATTCCCAAGCTATAAGATCTTGAGTGTTTTGCAAGAAATAATCAGACGGTCAATTCTACAACCTTTAATCCAGGTTCTTTACCTAAATCAGATACAATTTCACCTGCTGGATTAATAATCAATGAATGACCCCAGGTGCCTCGGTTTGGAACATTTTGACCGCACTGAGCAGGTGCGAGAATGAATACATTATTTTCTATTGCTCTTGCACGAAGCAAGGGCTCCCAGTGATCCTTACCTGTTAGGACTGTAAATGCAGACGGTACACAAATTAGGTTGGCGCCCGCTTGGGCCAAATCATTGAACAATTTAGGGAAACGCAGATCATAGCAAACAGTCATCCCTATTTTTGCAAAGCAGGTTTTAACTAAGATAGCTTTATTTCCAGATAT
>CACIIZ010000051.1 GCA_902586855.1 uncultured Alphaproteobacteria bacterium
GGAAACTGAAATCTTCTAATAGGTTTTCAAATGTAGTGGAATCCATTTTAACTTTCTCATTTATTGGGAATTAAGGAATAGTTTCTATAGCTTTGATGCCACTTTTGCTAATGCACAGGGCAATTTTACCATGTTTTAGTTTCATAGCATCAAGACCAAATATCTCTTTTCTCCATCCCTGTAGTGCAGGTACATCTGGATTACTCTCCTGTGTAATGATTTCTAAATCTTTTGTTGTTGCTATTAGCTTAGGGGGTACTCCCAATTCTATACTCTTCATTTTTAATAAAACTTTTAAAAGCGTAAAGGTGTTCATTTCATTCTCGGTCAGTTTGTCTTTAGTTTCGGCAACTGGTTCTTTTTTCTTTGATATTCTTTCTTGGTCACATATCGCAAGTATTCTGGAGTTGTGTGAACTTACATTTTTTATTTTCGAGGAAAAAATCTTTAAATTTGTTAACTCTGCTGCTGTTTTGGGCTGACTTTTAGCCAGACGTAAGATTGAATCGTCCTTTATTACATGGTTTCTGGGTAGATTTAGTTTCTGAGCTAGAGATTCTCTAAAATCTAGAAAAATAGCCACTAATTTCTTAAAACGAATATCACCTCTAACGCTTTGGATTTTTTTTAAGCAATAGTTTTTTTTAGTATCATAGTTACTTTTATCTGTGAGTTTTTCTATTTCCTCAACGATCCAGCTACTTCTACCCAGTTCGTTTAACTCACGCTTTAAGTGCTCAAAAATGTCACAGAGATATGATACATCTTCTGACGCATATTTGATCTGTTCCTCTGATAAAGGCCTTTGAGCCCAGTTGGTAAATTGGCATGTCTTATTTATTTGTTCTCCCAAAAGATTGTTTACCAAGTTCTCATAACTTTCCTGTTCCCCTTTCCCACACACCATAGCAGCTATTTGTGTGTCAAAAAGAGGGATTGGAAGGAAATCAAATAAGTTAAGGAAGATTTCAAGATCTTGTCTGCCAGCATGGATAACTTTTGTAAGCTTTTTATTCTTGAGTAGCTTTTCTAAAGAAGTTAGATTGATATCGTTGATTAGTGGATCTATTAAAATAACTTCTTTTCTTGTTCCCTTTTTAAAAGCCAGCTGAATTAGACATACCTTAGCATAATAGGTGTTGTGACGAACAAATTCTGTATCAATTGCGACGTAATTTGATGATTTTAATACATCTGAGTAAAATCTATCTAACTCATCAGTAGAAGAAACGATCTTCATTTTTTTCACACTAAATTCACGGATATTTTTCTATTTGGTCTCGAATATCTTATTACTGATCGCCGCTTTCATCTTGTAATATTTTTTCATAGGTAACGGCCAATTGCTCTACTATTTCATTCTGATTGAAAGTTATTCCTTTTTCGTCAAAAACTCCTTTAAAGAATTCTAGAATATCATCATCCCCTGGGTGCTCCAAATTAGCTTTAACAGCTGATTCAACAAAGTCTGAAGATTCTTTTGAATTAAGTGAAAAACAATTTTCTGCAATCCATTTTGCTACAGTTCGGTCTCGCTTCACAATTGCTTGAAAAGTAAGTTCTTCTCCCACAGCAAATTTGGCCTCAGCCGCCTTTTTTCTTTTTTCTAGTTCTGACATTTGTTAACCTCTTTTTATGGAATGAAATTACCTCTCACCTTTTAGGTAATACTAATTTTTTTAGGTTCAACAATGTTCACAAATTTTATGACATTAATGAGTCTTGTATTACGCGTTTAACTTTTTCTGGATTTACATTGTTCATTAGTATGGCTTCTCCAATCTTGGCGAGGAGTACAAAGTTTAATTGATTGGCAGTTACTTTTTTGTCTTGATACATTAAATTCATGATTGGTTCTAAGCAAAGAGGTTCCCCGGGGATTTGACTTATTTTGGTTTTAAATCCACAGGAAATAAAATGCCTTTCGATTCTTGTGATATCTTCTTGATTAATTAAGTCTAGGCTCCTGCTGAGTCGAAGGGCCAGGCATGAGCCTAGGACAACGGCCTCCCCGTGTAGCAAACGATCAGAGTATCCAGTCGCAGCCTCCAAAGCATGTCCAAAGGTATGTCCAAAGTTTAAAAGTGCTCTAATCCCAAGCTCTTTCTCATCTTTTGTAACGATGTCAGATTTAATTTTACTAGATGTCTCAACTATATGAATCAAACTTTCATCTTTTTTTTGAAGGGTTAAAATATCCTGCTGTTCAAGCCATTCAAAAAAACCAATGTCCTTAATTAGAGAGTATTTTACAACCTCGCCATATCCGGATAAAAAATCACGGTTTTGTAGAGTTCTTAGCACTGATACATCAGACAAAACTAAAGAGGGCTGGTAAAATGTCCCAATCAGATTTTTTCCTTGATCAGAATTGATGCTAGTTTTCCCACCTATTGCACTATCGACCTGTGATAAAAGAGTGGTTGGTATATGGATAATTCTTATACCTCTTCGAACTATTGATGCAGCAAATCCTACTAAATCTCCAATTACCCCTCCACCCAGGCCAATCACAAAATCAAGTCGCTCAACTTTATTAATTAATAACCACTCAGTAACCTTTTTTAAATTGCTCCAATTTTTTGTTTTTTCTCCTGCTTTGACTACACAGACATTAGTTTTGAGATTTTTTTCCTTCAAAACTACTAACAAGTGCTCGAGGTGAATTTTGCTGACCACATCATCGGTAACAATACTAATGCATTGGATTCGACTAAATTGTTGTAGATAACTTGATATTTGGTTCAATATATCTTTCCCAATAAGAATGTCATAGGGGGATTTTTCTATATTTACCGTGACAGTTTTCATTTTTTTATTTCGAAACTATTTAATTTCAATTATTAGGTTTTTTTTCTGTAATTCCCGAACAATTTTTTTAACCATAATTCCGTGGGAAATGTTAGCGGTGCTTTCCACCACAATATCAGCTTGACTATAAATGGGATACCTTTTTTCAATTAACTCACTTAGGATCAGCTTTGGGTTCTTTTTATTCAACAGAGGACGATTATTACTGTTTGATAGTCTCGGCCACAGGGTATTAAGATCTGCCTTGAGCCATATCGAAATACCGAATGAACTTATTGTTGCTCTTATTTCTTCAGACAAAAAGGCTCCACCTCCTGTCGACAGTATTTGGGGTTTTTGTTTTATCAGTCTTTCAATTACTTTTCTTTCCCCCTCTCGGAAATACTCCTCTCCAAATTTTTCAAAAATTTCTGCGATTGTCATTCCAGCAGCTATTTCAATTTCAGTGTCAGCATCTAGGAATCCTACTCCTAAACAATCAGCAAGTTTTTTCCCAACGGAAGTTTTTCCTGCACCCATGAGGCCGATTAGGACCAGCATCTTATTTATTTTATACATTTCCTAGTTAATAAGTCTCATTTTATGCTCCATACAACCATTAGAAAAATATGAGATATTCTAGCTTCAGGATCTATTTTAAAATATCAATCATCTGTCAAATATAGTTAACATTATAAATTTACACTAATTCAGTCTATTTTATCTTTAACGGATCTTTAATTAAAGTTGAATATACACTATAAACAGAATGACATGTGGAAATTATTTAAATTTTTTTTTACCATAGTTTTAATATTACTAATAACATTGGTTATTTATGCACTGATTTTTGAAGTAATTCCTTTGACAGAAACTGCTGTCATGCGAGTACCTATAGAACATGATTAAAAAGAGTATACTTTTTTTCGTATATTTAGGATTGATTATTAGGGTTTTAGTAACACCAAGCATTTTAGCAAGTGAGCCACTCTCAGCTATAGATTGGTTAGCTGAAAAGATTAATGATGCCCCTGATTTTTTTACATTGCAAAATGAGCAAATATCAGAATCCCAAGATATAAATAATAAGATAAAAATTGATCAATTACCTGGGATAAGCAAAAATTCTGTTGGTTTTTTTAGTGGAAATCGTTTGGGGCTTCCTATTAATGCTTGGAGTGGTGAGACAGAGATATTATTAGCCAAGGAGGTGAAAAAGATATCTATTTCAGAGTTGTACCACTTAAACCGTTTCCTCAAAAGGATCCTTCTGGTTGAAATCGATCCTCCGATAACTCAGGTGGATGCTCCATACGCTGGCACTGCTTTTTTGAGATCTCGCATTTCTAAATTGATTGATATGGGTGCTTTAGATGATGCAGAAGCTTTACTCGAAGCTGCTTCACCATTAACCGAATTTGGTTTACTCGACCTGTGGACTGAAGTTTCTTTTTTAACTCGCCGATTAGATAATTTTTGCGAGATGATTTTGCAAAGTCACAATACAAAAATGGTCCCCTCCCATAGAATTGTATGTCTTGCAAGAAGTGGGGATTGGAATGCAGCAGCTTTAGCATTGGCAACCTACACGAGTATTGGAGAAATTGACAATGAACTTGAAACTTTACTCATTAATTATTTGGATCACGAAGCTGAGTTGGATTTAGTAAATAAGGACATTTGTTTGGAAAAATCAGCCATCTTGCTCTATCTCTGTGGGTTTTCTGGCATTCGGATCTCAGATTCAGAATTGCCTGTTAAGTTTCTCTATTCGAACTTAAGTCGGAGTAAGAGCCTAAGAACAAGGATTAGCACTTCTGAGGAGTTTGTTAAGTCAGGATCTTTAGATCCTAATGTACTCTTTTCAAATTATAGAGTTAAAGAACCATCAGCATCTGGCGGTGTTTGGGCGCGAGCAAAAATTGTCCAAAATGTAGACAAGAGCTTAAATGCCTCAGACGTAGAATACCCTATATTATTTGAAAACTTATCAGCTGCAATTACGGAATTTACAAAGCAAAATCTTTTGGCTCAATTTGCAGAAACATATGGCTCAAAATTCAGAGAAATAGCTCCTGCTCAAAATTTTCCTGAATTGAATGAAATTATTTTAGCTCTTATAATTCTTTCAGGTGAGGAATTAGGAGAATGGACTGGAGAAAAAACAAGTTCCTCGACAATAAATCTTGCATTATACCTCGCCGCTGGGAATATTGGATGGACCCAAAAAAGAGAGGATAACTATGCATCGATTGTGCCGAGGTTCACTAGTAATGAGGAAGGCCAGTTGACCCTTATGGAGAAAACCATCTTAGAAGCGAGTTTTGGTAAAATACCCTCAAGGGGAGACGCAAATAAGGAAATTTTAGCAGCATTATCCGACCAGCGGATTGGACTTACACTTTTACAAGCCATGAAATATATTTCCTTCGGGCGGAAAGAGTCGGATTTTTTTGCCTTACAGACTGGCCTCGCTTCCTTGGTTAGATTAGGCTTGTTGGCTGATTTTAAGTTAATAGCGTCGGAAATTTTATTAACAGAATATTTCCGAGGATTGCTGGATTATTACTGATGCTTACAACTAGGTCAATTGAACTTTTTCTTGAATCTCTCTCAGCAGAAAAGAATTGTAGTTTAAATACTCTCGCTGCATATCGGCGGGACTTGGAGCATCTGCTGAAAATTTTGAAACTTAAATCAGTAAATGAATTCAATGAAGGAAATATTAACGATTATTTTTCGCGATTGAATCCTTCTAAAATCTCAAACAGATCGCTAGCAAGAAAAATATCAAGCATTAAACATTATTTTAGATTTGCATTGGATGAACAGTGGATCTTAATTGATCCTAGTTCTAACCTAAAACCACCTAAATTCACCCACACTTTGCCTGAAACTTTATCTCTCAAGCAGGTTAATCAATTAATTGAGTCTGCCCGAAAATCTGAAAAAATGAAGGCCAAGAACGTAAGAAATACAGCTATGATTGAAATTTTATATGCAACTGGTTTGCGAGTTAGCGAACTTGTTTCCATTTCTATAGCAGCAGTTTCTGGTGACCCTGAGGTCATTTTTATTAAGGGTAAAGGTAGAAAAGAAAGGTTAGTTCCCCTATCTAAATCTGCAAAACTAGCTTTACAGGATTGGTTGTTAATAAGAACAAAAATGAAAGTCTCGAGTAAATCAAAAAAGTTTCTTTTCCCTGCAAAATCAAAGTCTGGTTTTTTGAATAGAGAACAATTTTTCTGTATTATAAAACGTGTTGCCAGACATGCAGGACTTGATTCTGACAAGGTATCTCCTCACGTCTTAAGACATGCATTTGCTACTCATTTGTTGGGAAATGGTGCAGACCTTCGCATCATTCAAAGCCTCTTAGGGCATTCTGACATTTCTAGCACTCAGATTTACACCCATGTGTTGGAAGAACAGAAAAAGACATTAGTCATGGACCACCACCCCTTGATGAAACATAAGTTTTAGATTGAAATTTAATTTTGAGGAAAAAATAATGCTTAATGAAAGTTTAGATGCCACTAATATTTTCTCTGCTTGGGGTTCTTTAATAGGAATCCTTTTTCTTGTAATTTTATCTGCATTTTTTTCGGGATCAGAAACAGCTCTCACAGCTTCAAGCAGGGCAAAGTTAAGGAGTATGACTGATCGAGGTTCAAAAGGTGCAAAGAAAGCATTAGATATTACAAACGACAATGAAAGCTTAATAGGAACTATTTTATTAGGTAACAATCTTGTAAATATTTTAGCAACTTCTTTAGCCACTTCAATATTTGTAACTCGCTTTGGAGACAAAGGTATTGCTTACGCCACTATTTCAATGACAATGCTCATTTTGATTTTTGCAGAACTCTTACCTAAAACATATGCCATTAATAATCCTGAGGCAGCTGCTCGACGGGTCGCTCCTCTTGCATCATTTTTTATTTATTTTTTCTCACCAATAATTGTTTTTGTTAGAAAAATAGTTCAAGTGACCTTAAGTGTACTTGGTCTAAAAATAGATCCAAAGAAACAAATTCTTGCTTTGGAGGAAATTGCTGGTGCAATTGCATTACATCATTCGGAGGGAGCTGTTAAGAAGGATGCTCGGGATAGATTATTGGGGGTTTTGGATCTACCAGATAGGGCGGTTGAAGAGATTATGCTCCATCGCAGCCAGATAGAAATGGTTGATGCTGACGATCCTCCAAAGAAGATTTTGGAAAAGTGTTTGAAGTCATCCCATACAAGAATTCCAATCTTTAAGAATAATCCAGAAAATGTAGTTGGAGTATTGCATGCAAAGGATCTTCTTCGTAAAACTAGTTCTTTATTTACGTCAAGAGGAAAGAAATCTGAAATAGAGAATTTTGATATACTTAAAGTAGCAATGAAGCCCTATTTTATCCCTGAAACTACTACCTTGGATCTTCAAATGAGACAATTTCTAAAGAGAAAAGCTCATTTTGCTCTCGTAGTGGATGAGTATGGTTATCTCCGTGGATTAATTACCTTAGAAGATATCATAGAAGAAATTGTTGGGGAAATTACGGATGAGCATGATGTTACTGTAGATCAGATGGTCGGAACCTCAGATGGGAATGTTATAGTTGATGGGGGTATGAGCATCAGAGATTTGAACCGTGCCTATGACTGGTCTCTTCCAGATAATGAAGCAAATACGATCGCTGGGTTGGTAATACATGAGGCACAATTAATACCTTTAGTTGGGCAAGTTTTTAACTTTTATGGTTTTAGGTTTGAAATCTTAGAAAAAGAAAAAAATAAGATTATAAAGATAAAGCTAGTACAACTCGGGTGAAAAGCTTACTACTGACCGAAAGGATTTGAGTTATGAAAGCAATTGGTCTGAATGAATTCTGGAAAAAGACATTTGTGTATTTTTTTCTTCTTTTGAATTTCCCAATATTTTTTCTTAACTATGCAACTGCTCAGGATGATTCAAAAAAATTTGATCCTAATCAAAAGGAGGAGGTACGGGGGGAATTTGGTAATTGGCTAGAAGTTTGCGAAAAGAATACAGATCATTGTGTTGCAGTCCAATTAGCATTGGATGTCGAAGGTAAACAAGCTGCAAGGGTGGTTTTGGAACGGTTAGAAAAAAAAGCTGAAAATCCTGCTGATTCAGTGTTGACAGTTTTTATACCTTTTGAGTCTAGCATTCCTATCCTACCAAATGGCTTATCATTTACGGTGGATTCAAATGAACCCTTCATTGAGCAATTCTTATTTTGTGACCAACTAGGATGTACCTCTCAGTTTGGAATTACAGATCAAGGTGTTGATTTATTTAAGAATGGAGCTAATTTAACTATTCAGATAAGAGATTTGAGAGATCCGACCTCAAGTTATATTGTGGATGTAGATTTGGACCAGTTTGAAATAGTTTATGACAAGCTTGTGGCTAGGAAATCAGGTTAATTTTTTAAGGGCTAATACGGCGTTTAATCCACCAAAGGCAAAGGAATTTGAAAGTATGCAGTTAACATTTTTGTCCCGTGCAACATTTGGAACAAAGTCAAGGTCACAATCAGGATCTTTTTCTCTATAGTTAATTGTTGGCGGTATGATACTCTCTTTCAATGCCATTACACATGATAACAACTCTAAGGCACCAGTGCCTCCAATTAGATGACCATGCATTGATTTTGTAGAAGAAACCATTAGTTTCTTGGCATGTTCTTTAAAGACTTTTCTAATGGCAGCGCATTCTGTTTTATCATTCGCTATAGTTCCAGTGCCGTGGGCATTAATGTAGCCTATGTCTTCAGGGTTTAATTTGGAGTCGAATAAAGCTCCTGAAATGGCTCGAGAGGCACCTTCTTTGTCCGGGTTTACGATGTCATTTGCATCTGAACACATAGAGAAGCCAGCAACTTCTGCATAAATATGTGCACCTCTTTTTTTTGCATGATTGAATTCTTCAAAAATAAAGATTGCGGCTCCTTCCCCTTGCACCATTCCGTCTCTAGTGGCACAAAATGGTCGACACATATCTTTGGACATTATTCTGAGGCCTTCCCAAGCTTTTATTCCGCCAAAACATAGCATGCTCTCTGATCCACCAGTTAGAGCTAAGTTTATTGAGCCAGATCTAATTAAATTAAATGCTTGACCCATAGCATGATTCGAAGAAGAGCAAGCCGAAGCTATAGTAAAACATGGCCCTTTGGCATTGTATTTCATTGAAACATGACTGGCAGCCGCATTATTCATTAACTTTGGTACTATGAGTGGATGAACTCTATTCTTGCTCTCCTCATAGACTTGACGATAATTTTCATCTTGCGTCTGGAGTCCTCCTCCTGCAGTTCCTAGAATTACACCAACTTTGCTTGCATTACCCTCACATATCTCAATCCCAGAACAAGAGATCGCTTGTTTTGCTGCAATTAATGCAAACTGTGTAAACTTGTCATAGAGAGAAATTTCTTGCCTGGAAAAATATTGATCTGGATTGAAATTTTGTATTTGTCCTCCCACTTGAATTGATAACCTGTCAGAATTACGAAACTTTAATGTTCCAATCCCAGATTGACCTTCCCGAAAAGCTTTGAGAATATCTTCAACCGTTAGTCCCAAGGAGCAAACTGCCCCTAATCCAGTAATAACAACACGATTCATGTTTGATTTTTTTCAGTAGAAGATTCAATTATTTTTTCCACTGCATTGATTATTGAATTAACACTGCTAATATCAAATGATCTATTATTAGGATCATTCGCATTAAATGGAATTGTGATATTAAAAGTTTCTTCTATAGTAAAAATAATTTCGACGAGAGCTAAAGAGTCAATTCCTATAGTTTCTAAATCTAAGTTTTCAGTTATATCTTCAGGTTTCAAGAGAGCTTGATCGGCCAGAATTTTTGTAACTGTTTCTTTTACATTCTTAATCATGCCTTGTATTAACCTAGTCGTAAAATTATTTCCACTTTATTTATTGGGGATCTTTGACAATAGTTTCTGAACTAAATTGCTCAATTCAGCCACTTTTTTCTGTAATCTAGGTAAGCGCCTTAATGCCTTATAGGATTCAATGTTTTTAGTCATTTCCATTGCAGGATTTCCCATCATAAATTTTCTTGCTGCTACATTAATTGATAGGCCGGTTTTACCGGCTAAAACAGTGCTTTCTCCCACGACTAAATTGTCTGCAATCCCAACCTGTCCTCCCATTATGACATCATCGCCAATAATACAGCTTCCTGCTATACCTACCTGTCCACAAATCAAGCAATTTTTTCCAATAATTACATTGTGGCCAATATGTACAAGGTTATCAATTTTTGTTCCTGATCCGATTACAGTATTCTTTATAGTTCCCTTATCAATGCAGCTGTTGGCTCCAATTTCCACATCATTCCCTATTACTACCCCACCAATTGAATGCACCTTTTTGAAGCCTACTTTAGATTTTGAGTCATTATTGTTAGTTAGGCGCTCAAAAATGCTTCCACCATTTTGAGTGGTAAACGAAAAACCATCAGAACCTATTACAACATTTTGATGGCCAATAAAACGATCTCCTATACAAGTGTTATTTTCTATTCTTACTCCAGATTTAATTAAACAATTGTCCCCTATCGTAACATTCGTACCAATTGAGACGGAATTCTCGATTGAAACATTGTCACCAATTGTGACATTTTCAGCAATAGTGACGTAAGATCCAATTGATGGGTTTAACCCGACAATCGTCTTCTTTGAAATATTTGTTTGATCGCTAATTCCAAGTTTGACCTTTAGCATTTGACTGAACAAATGGTTTACTTTAGCCAGAACCAATTTTGAATTTTTTGCTATAATGACGCCTTCAAGCCCTCGAGAATGCCAATCTACTTTCTCTCCTATAATGGCAGCTTTAGCTTTCGTATCACTAAGTTGTTCCAGATATTTTTTATCAATGGCAAGTGCCAATTGATCAGAATTTGCGTCTTCAGGCTCTGATGGAGACGAAACCATGAGATTACCATTACCATAAAATTTGCACCCTAATGCCTTAGCTATTTCAGCCAAAGAAATCATTTGTCCCTCTCGAGTTTTGTTT